>DATLZG010000268.1:0-4593 GCA_035574095.1 Burkholderiaceae bacterium
GATCGCGCTCGCCCGCAACGACCGCCATTTGGTCGGCAGCGATCTGGCGCTGCCGCCGCAACGCGCGGAAGCTTTCATCCACAAGGCCAGCGAACAGGATCTGGCCGCGCTCGACGTCGGCGAGGGCCCGCCGCTCGCCCGCTTCGTCTGCGGATATCTCGCAACGGCCGTGCGCGAGCATCCGTTGCTCGAATCGCTGCCGCCGCTGTTGGTCACACCGATGCGCGGGCGCGCCTGCACGGATTGGGTGGAAAGCTCGTTTCGCTACGCCGCGCGCGCGTACGCGGAGCGCCAGGCCGGCGCGCAGGACCTGCTCGCACGGCTGTCGGAGCTGCTGTTCGTCGAAGCCGTGCGCGAGTACATCGAGCGGCTGCCGGCGGAGGCGACCGGATGGCTGGCCGCGCTGCGCGATCCGCCGCTGGCGCGGGCGCTCGCCGCGCTGCACGCGCGCGTCGCGTACGCCTGGACCACCGAACAACTGGCGCAGGAGGCTTTGCTTTCCCGCTCGGCCTTCGCCGACCGCTTCGCGCGCACGCTCGGCGTGCCGCCGATGACGTATCTGACCCGGTGGCGCATGCTGCTCGCCCGCCAGAGGCTGCGCGAGTCGCGCGCGCCGATCGCCCGCATCGCCGCCGAGCTCGGCTACGAGTCCGAGTCCACCTTCACGCGCGCGTTCACGCGCGAAGTGGGCGTTTCGCCGGGCGCGTTCCGGCGCACCGATTGACTCGTTTGCTGCCAGCCACGCGTTCCTGCTCCATGCGCTAAATTGCGTGCGCTGTCAGCGAACCTCCACGGAAAACCCACGATGACCGTCTACAACTTCAGCGCCGGACCCGCGGTGCTGCCGAAGGAAGTCCTGCAACGCGCCGCCGCCGAAATGCTCGACTGGCACGGCAGCGGCATGTCGGTGATGGAAATGAGCCATCGCGGCCCGGAGTTCATCTCGATCGCAGAGAAAGCCGAGGCCGATCTGCGCAAGCTGCTTTCGATCTCCGACGCCTACGAGGTGCTGTTCCTGCAGGGCGGCGCGATCGGCGAGAACGCCTTCGTGCCGATGAACCTGCTGGGCGACAAACGCGTGATCGACTTCGTCAACACCGGCGAATGGTCGAAGAAATCGATCAAGGAGGCGAAGAAGTACGCGCAGGTCAACGTCGCCGCCTCCAGCGAAGACAAGAACTTCACCTACGTGCCGGCGCGCGAGACGTGGAAGCTCTCGCCCGACGCCGCCTACGTGCACGTGTGCACAAACGAAACGATCGGCGGCGTCGAGTATCACTGGACGCCGGAAGTCGGCAACGTGCCGCTGGTGGCGGACATGTCGTCGCACATCCTGTCGCGGCCGATCGACGTCTCCAAGTACGGCGTGATCTACGCCGGCGCGCAGAAGAACGCCGGCTGCGCGGGCTTGACGATCGTGATCGTGCGCAAGGATCTGCTGGATCGCGCGCTCGCGATCACGCCGTCGGCGTTTCACTGGAAAGAGCAGGCCGAGGCCGATTCGATGCTGAACACGCCGCCCACCTACTCGATTTACATCGCGGGGCTGGTGTTCGAATGGCTGCTCGCGCAGGGCGGGCTGGCCGAGATCGAGCGCCGCAACATCGCGAAGGCGAAGCTGCTGTACGACTATCTCGATTCGACCTCCTTTTACGTCAACCCGGTGCGGCGCGAGGACCGCTCGCGCATGAACGTACCGTTCAAGCTGCGCGACGAGAAGCTGGACAAGGAGTTTCTGCAAGGCGCGGAGGCGCGCGGCCTGCTGCAGTTGAAGGGCCACCGCTCGGTCGGCGGCATGCGCGCCTCGATCTACAACGCGATGCCGATCGAAGGCGTGCGCGCGCTGGTCGATTACATGCGCGAGTTCGAACGCAAGTACGGCTGAATACCTCTGCCCGGCCCTCTGCGACAAGGCGAGAGGGGAGGCGAACCATGGTCAAGTACCAGATCCTCGTTCTCAACAACATCTCCAGCCACGGGCTGGCGCGCTTTCCGCAGCAGCGCTACCACGTGGTCAAGCAGGCCGAGAATCCGGACGCGATCCTGCTGCGCTCGGCCGATCTGCACAGCGTTCCCATTCCGGCGAGCGTGAAGGCGATCGGCCGCGCCGGCGCCGGCACCAACAACATCCCGGTGGCGGAGATGTCGCGCCGCGGGGTGCCGGTGTTCAACGCGCCGGGAGCGAACGCCAATGCGGTCAAGGAGCTGGTGCTGGCGGCGTTGCTGATCGGCGCGCGCAATCTGGTGCCGGCGCTGCGCTACGTCGCCGACCTGCCGCCGGAAGCCAAGGATTACGAGGCGCGCGTGGAGGAAGGCAAGAAGCAGTTCGCCGGCATCGAGCTGCCGCACCGCACGCTGGGCGTGATCGGCCTGGGCGCGATCGGCGGGCTGGTGGCGGAAACGGCGATCAAGCTCGGCATGAAGGTGGTGGGCTTCGATCCGGAGATCACGGTCGATGCCGCCTGGCGTCTGCACTCCGGCGTGCGCAAGGCGAACTCGATCGAGGATCTGCTGAAGCATTCGGACTTCGTCACGCTGCACGTGCCGCTCGCGCCGGCCACGCGCCATCTGATCGACGCCAAGCGCCTGGCGGTGATGAGGCCGGGCGCAGTGCTGCTGAACTTCGCGCGCGACGCGATCGTGGACGAGGAAGCGGTGGCGCAGGCGCTGCGCGAGCGGAAGCTCAAAGCCTATCTGTGCGACTTCCCGTCGCCGCGGCTCGCCGGCGTGCCGTACGTCGTCGCCTTCCCTCACTTGGGCGCCTCCACCGCCGAAGCGGAAGAGAACTGTGCGGTGATGGTGGTCGATCAGGTGCGCGAATTTCTGGAGAACGGCAACATCGTCAACTCGGTCAATTTCCCGACCGTGGAGATGGCGCGCGAATCGCCGTGGCGGGTCGGCGTGGCCAACGCCAACGTGCCGAACATGCTCGGGCAGATCTCCACCGCGATGGCGAAGGCCGGCCTCAACATCCACAACATGATCAACAAGAGCCGCGGCGAGATGGCTTACACGCTGGTCGACGTGGACAGCCCGGTCGAACAGAGCGTGATCGACGCGATCGCCGCGATCGACGGCGTGCTGTCGGTGCGCGCCATCCCCGCCCAGCCGGAGTGAGCCGATGCGCGTCTTTCAGATCGAAGGGGACTGGGGCTTCGACCACCTGAAGCTCGCCACGCGGCCCGAGCCCAAACCCAGCCCCGGCCAAGTGCTGCTGAAGATGAAGGCGGCGTCCCTCAATTACCGCGACCTGGTGGTGCCGAACCGCGGCTATGGCTCCTTCACCGGCAACCTGCCGCTGATCCCGGTCTCCGACGGCGTGGGTGAGGTGGTGGAGGTCGGGGCCGGTGTGACGCGCGTGCAGGTCGGCGACCGCGTCTGCCCCTGCTTCGCCCAGGGCTGGATCGCCGGCGACCCGGACTTGGATCGCCTGACGCAAACGCTCGGCGGCCCGATCGACGGCACGATGGCCGACTACATGTGCCTGTCGGAGGACGGCGTGGTCAAGGCGGCGGCGCATCTGTCCGACGAGGAGGCGGCCACCCTGCCCTGCGCGGCGTTGACCGCCTGGAGCGCGCTGGTCACCTACGAGCGGCTCGCGCCCGGCGCGCGCGTGCTGGTGCAGGGCACCGGCGGCGTGGCGCTGTTCGCGCTGCAGTTCGCGAAGCTCCTGGGTGCGCATGTGACGGTGATCTCCTCCAGCGACGAGAAACTCGCGCGCGCCCAACAGCTCGGCGCGGACGCCGGCATCAACTACAAGACGACGCCCGAGTGGTACAAGCCGGCGCGCGAGCTCACCGGCGGGCGCGGCTTCGACCATATCGTCGAACTGGGCGGCGAGAAGACCCTGCCGCAGTCGCTGCGCGCAATCCGCCCCGGCGGCACGATCTCGATGATCGGCGTGCTGTCGGGCGCGGCGCTCGCGGCGCCGCTCGGCCACGTGGTCACGCGCCAGGTGCGGCTGCAAGGCATCACCGTCGGTCATCGCGACGGTTTCGAGGCGATGATGCGCGCGCTCGAGCAGCACCGGCTGCGGCCGGTGATCGACCGCGTGTTCCGCTTCGAGGAACTGAAAGAGGCGCTCGCGTACCTGAAGAGCGGCGCCCACTTCGGCAAGATCTGCATCCGGCATTGAATGCAGCGCGTATGAGCGCCATCCGGCTCGAAGCGCACTATGGCGACCGCGTCGTGCGCTGCTTCGCGCAGCGGCCGGCCAGCGTGTACGCGATGTTTCGCGCGGCGGCCGAACGCAATCCGCGTGGCGAGGCGCTGGTGTGCGGCAACGAGCGCATCACATGGGCGGACCTCGCGCAGCGCGCGGAGCGCGCCGCCGCCGGGCTTGCGCGGCACGGCATCGGCCGCGGCGACCGCGTCGCGCTGCTGCTCGGCAACCGCAACGAGTTCGTGATCGCGCTGCTGGCAGCGCTGCGCTTGGGTGCGATCGCGGTGCCGATCAACGTGCGCGAGCAGACGCCCGAGCTCGCGTACGTGCTGAATCATTGCGCGGCGAAGCTGATCGTGCACGAAACCGAGCTCGCCGCGCGCCTGCCCGCGCCTGTGGACGTGCCGGGGCTCGCGCACCGCATCGCGGTC
>DATLZG010000269.1:0-2618 GCA_035574095.1 Burkholderiaceae bacterium
GCTGATCGCGCAGACCGGCGGCGAGATCGCCGGCGAAGCCGAGGTGCGCCCGCCCGTCGTCACGATCATGGGCCACGTCGACCACGGCAAGACGTCGCTGCTCGACTACATCCGCCGCACCAAGGTGGCGGCGGGCGAGGCGGGCGGCATCACCCAGCACATCGGCGCCTATCACGTGCAGACGCCGCGCGGCATCATCACCTTTCTCGATACGCCGGGCCATGAGGCGTTCACCGCGATGCGCGCGCGCGGCGCCAAAGCGACCGACATCGTGATCCTGGTGGTGGCCGCCGACGACGGTGTGATGCCGCAGACCAAGGAGGCGATCGCGCACGCCAAGGCGGCGAAGGTGCCGATCGTCGTTGCGCTGAACAAGATCGATAAGCCGGAGGCCAACCCCGAACGCGTCAAGCAGGAGCTGGTGGCCAACGAAGTGGTGCCGGAGGAGTACGGCGGCGACTCGCCGTTCATTCCGGTGTCGGCGAAGACCGGCCAGGGCATCGACGAGTTGCTGGAAAACGTGCTGTTGCAGGCCGAGGTGCTGGAGCTGAAAGCGGTGCGCAACGCGCCGGCCAAGGGCCTGATCATCGAGTCGAAGCTCGACAAAGGCCGCGGCCCGGTGGCGACCGTGCTGGTGCAGAGCGGCACCTTGAAGCGCGGCGACGTCGTGCTCGCCGGCGCCGCGTTCGGCCGCGTGCGCGCGATGCTGGACGAAAACGGCAAGCAGGTGAACGAGGCCGGACCCTCGATACCGGTCGAGATCATCGGCTTGTCCGACGTGCCGGCCGCGGGCGACGAACTGCTGGTGCTCGGCGACGAGCGCAAGGCGCGCGAGATCGCGCTGTATCGCCAGGGCAAGTACCGCGACACCAAGCTCGCCAAGCAACAGGCGGCGAAGCTGGAGAACGTGTTCGAATCGATGGGCGAGGGCGGCGCCAAGGTACTGCCGCTGATCATCAAGGCCGACGTGCAGGGTTCGCAGGAGGCGCTGGTGCACGCGCTGACCAAGCTGTCGACCGACGAGGTCAAGGTGCAGGTGGTGCACGCGCAGGTGGGCGGCATCACCGAAAGCGACGTCAACCTGGCGCTGGCCAGCAAGGCCGTGATCATCGGATTCAACGTGCGCGCCGATCAGACCGCGCGCAAGCTGGCCGAAGCCAACGGCATCGATATCCGCTACTACAACATCATCTACGACGCGGTCGACGACGTGAAGGCCGCGCTGTCCGGCATGCTGGCGCCGGAGCAGCGCGAGCAGGTGCTGGGGCTGGTGGAGATCCGCCAGATCTTCCGTGTACCGAAGGTTGGCGTGGTGGCCGGCTGCATGGTGCTCGACGGCGTGGTCAAGCGCACCGCGCAGGCACGCCTGCTGCGTGACAACGTCGTGGTCTGGACCGGCGAACTCGCGTCACTGAAGCGGTTCAAAGACGACGTCAAGGAAGTGAAGGCCGGTTTCGAGTGCGGTTTGAGCCTGAAGGGCTACGACGACATCAAGGAAGGCGACCAGCTCGAGATTTTCGAGGTGCAGGAAGTCGCGCGAAGCTTGTAGGGGAAGGACGCCGGCCGCGCTTGCCCGCCGGCGCGAGCGTTCGGGCGCGGGTCGACGGCGACTGCGGCCGGCGCCTTCGCCGGCCGGCGACAAGGGCTTTATGAGAGCGAAGAAACCAGGACGCAGTTTGCGCATCGCCGACCAGATCCAGCGCGATCTGGCCGAGCTGATTCCACGCGAAGTGCGCGATCCGCGCGTCGGTCTGGTGACGATCAGCGGCGTGGATATCACGCCGGACTACGCGCATGCGAAGGTGTATTTCACGGTGATCGGCAGTGACCCGCAGGTCGCGGCGCAAGGGTTGAACGCCGCCGCCGGCCACCTGCACAACCTGTTGTTCAAGCGGCTACAGATCCACACGGTGCCGCGGCTGCACTTCGTGCACGATCCGAGCGTGGAGAAGGGCTTCGAAATCGACCGCCTGATCGCGAAGGCGGTCGGCGCGCCGCAGCCTCCCGCCGACGAACCCGAACCCCCGAAAGAGTGAGGACCGAGTGGCACGCGCCCGCCGGGGCGACCCGGTCGACGGCGTGCTGCTGCTCGACAAGCCGAGCGGCATCACGTCCAACGACGCTCTGCAGCAGGCACGCCGGCTGCTGAACGCGGCCAAGGCCGGCCACACCGGCACGCTCGATCCGCTCGCCAGCGGCCTGCTGCCGCTGACGTTCGGCGAGGCGACCAAATTTGCCGCCGATCTGCTGGACGCCGACAAGTCCTACGAAGCGACGCTGCGCCTCGGGGTCGCGACCACGACCGGCGACGCCGAGGGCGAAGTGCTCGACACGCGGCCGGTGGCGCTGACGCAGGCGCAGCTCGAAGCCGCGCTGGCGCAGTTCGTCGGCACGATCGAGCAGACGCCGCCGATGCACTCGGCGCTGAAACGCGACGGCCGCGCGCTGTACGAGTACGCGCGCGCCGGGATCGAGGTCGAACGTGCCGCGCGCCGGGTGACGATCCACGAGCTGCGCCTTCTCACCTACGGGGGTGACACTGCGCGCGTCGCGGTCCGGTGCAGCAAAGGCACCTATGTGCGCGTGCTGGCGGCCGATATCGGCGCGCGGCTGGGCTG
>DATLZG010000270.1:0-2559 GCA_035574095.1 Burkholderiaceae bacterium
ATGCGATGCGCAGCTTCGAGCGCGGCGAGGTTCTCGCCCAGAGCCGCGAGGGCCTCGGTGGCGATCGCCTCGCGCCGCGCCTGAGCGGCGGCGAGCATCGCCGCGGCCTCGGCTTCTTCGCTGCGGCGCGTTTTCCGCTGCAGCGGAATGTTGATCTCGAACATCAGCTCCCACTCGCCGATGCGGTTGCGCGTCTGGATCGGCGCCACCCCAAAGGTGAACTCGGGGTAGCGGTTCGCGAACACCGCGTCCTTGCTGCGCTCGGCGGCGCGGATGCGTGCGTCCTCGGCGGCCAGTTGCGGATTGCGCGCGAGCACGCGCTCGCGCAGCGTCGCGGCGTCGAGCCGGGCGAGCGCGGGCAGCGCGCCTTCGTCGCGCGGTTCGGCGAGCGGCGCATCGGTCGGTCGAACGAGCAAACCGTTTATCCGTGCGCGCGCCGACCGCAGTTCGGACTCGAGCTGCGCCAGATCGCCCAGCATCGACGTGCGTTCGACTTGGGCGCGGATCGCGTCCTGCTGTGCGGCGAGTCCCCCGGCATAGCGCGCCGCTGCCACGCGCTCGAGCCGATCGACGAGGTCGAGCAGCGCGCGCGTCTGCGCCAGGCTCTCGTGCGCCTGCCGGTAGCGCGCGTACGCGGTCTTGATCCGCAGCGCGAGTTCCGCCCAGGTCGCATCGGCGCGCCGCGCCGCCTCGTCGGCCGTGGCGGCGGCCGCATCGCGCTTGGCGTCGCGGCTGCCCCAGGCGGGGAAGGTCTGGCGGAACTGGTAGCGCGTCGAACCGACGCGCGCCGGCAGCAGGTTGAAGCTGCCGCCGCTGCCCTCGTTGGTCACGTCGCGCAGTTCGACCTGAAGCATCGGGTCGGGCAGCGCGCCGGCGGGCCCGATCCGCTGCGCGGCGGCGTCGGCCTCGTGCCGCAGCGCGCGCAGTTCGGGATGCCGCTCGCGCGCGTAGGCGAGCAGCCCCTCGAGCGTGGCGCCCAGCTCCGCCGCATGGGCGGCGGCGCCGCAGGCGAATGCGAGCGCCGCCGCGACGGTACGCAGGCCGGCGATCATTGCCGCGCTCCCGCGTTCGGCTTGCCGCCGCGGTACGACGCGAAGACGGCGCTGCTGCCATCGCGCCGCACGAGCAGCACGTCGTACGGATCGAAGCGGCCACCGTAGTCGGGACCGTCCATGCCGGGCGAGCCGATCGGCATGCCGGGCACGGCGAGGCCGATCGCGTCGGGGCGCTCGGCGAGCAGCCGCTTGACCTCGCGCGCCGGCACGTGGCCTTCGATCACATAGCCGGCAATCAGCGCGGTGTGGCACGAGCCGTACCGCTCCGGCAGGCCGAAGCGCGCGCGCCACACACCGGGCGCAGGCACGTCGACCGCCTTGACGTGGAAGCCGTGCGCGCGCAGATGCTCGATCCAGTCCTTGCAGCAGCCGCAGGTCGGCGACTTGTAGACCTCGACTGCGGCAGCTGCGCCCTGCGCGCGCGCAAGCGGCGCAGCGGCAGCCGCAAGAAGCGCCAGCACGGCGCGACGGCGTGAATCGACGGACATGGTTTCCCTCCTGACCAGAGGCGCGCGGCAGCGCGCCGACGAAACGAACGAACGCAGGGAGCGCGCGCGGCAAGCGCGCCGCGGTCGTTCAGGTCAGCGAGACGCAGTACAGGATGGTGAGCGGCGGTGCCTGCGGCTGCGCGAGGTCGGAACGCAGCGGCAGGCGTTCCGCGCCGACGGCGGCGCGTTCCGGCTGCCAGGACTTCGTCGCCGGCGGCGGCGCGGCGCCGGCCGGGGACTGCGCGGTCGCCTGTTCCTCGTCGGCGCAATGCTTGAAGCAGATCGTCGAGGTTGCGTCCTCTTCGCCACCGCAGCACCCGTGCGCCGCGCCTGCCGTCTCGGTCGCTGCGGCTTCGACTGCGTTGCCGAACGCCGCATCGAGCGGGCACGCGTGCGCCGCCAGCGTCCACTGCGAGGCGAGCAGCGCGCACAACGCAGCGAGCGTCGTCAGCAGGCGGGTACGGGCGGGCAGCTTCATGCGTTCGGTCGCGACGCCAGACTGTAACGCAGCCGGCGCCGACAGCGGTTTGCGCTAACGCAAGCGGCCGACGGTTCGAACCGGAATTCGCAATGCGGCGCCTTGCGGCCGACTCCGCCGGCGCCGGTCCGAGGTGCGCGGCCCGGGCGGCGAATCAGGCGCTCGTGCGCGTCCGCCGGCGCGGTCACGGCTCTGGTTCGCCGGCGCCGCGCCGATCGTGCGCGTTGCGCCCGTCGTGCTCCGGGGCTGCGAACAGCAACCGCGGAATCCACCAGAGGTAGAACAACATGCCAAACAGCTCGACCAGCGACTGCAGCACGATCGCCACCACCGCCGCTTCCCAGCCGGCGGGCAGCGCGAGCGCGAACGGCAGCACGACGAACGAGTTGCGCGTGCCCAGGCTGAAGGCGAGCGTGCGCCCGGCCGCGGTCGGCAGCGCGAGCGCGGCGGCGAGCGCGCGCGCGGTGAGTGCCGCAGCGAGCAGGTACGCGACGAACACGGGCAGGGCCGCGAGCACGGTGCTGCCCAGCGTTCGAAC
>DATLZG010000271.1:0-3001 GCA_035574095.1 Burkholderiaceae bacterium
CGCGCTGCGCAGCGCGCGCGATCATACCGACGACCGCGATCAGGCAGATCGCGGTGAAGCCGAAGTAGAACCAGATGCCGACCCGCCGCAGCCAGCGGTACATCTCGCCTTCGGTGCCGAGAAACGTTCCGTACAGCACGAGGAAAACGGCGGCGGCCGCCCCGGTCACTGCAAGCGAGAAGGCGCGCGCCGCGGTCAGCAGCCCCAGATCGCGCAACCAGCGCGCAGCCAGCGCCCAGGTCAGGCCCTGCAGGACCGCGGCCGGCAGCACCAGCGCGCGAAAGATGTGATTCGGCAGGTCGTGGCGGGCGGCGCGGCTGATCGACACGCAACCTTCCAAGAATGGATTGCACGCCGGAATCAGTTGCAGCCGGACCGACAGGTACCAGGCCACCAGCGTCGCCAGCGCCGGCAGCAGTCCGGCCGCAACCGGAAGCGGCCACAACGGCGTCGGACGACCCGGCCAGTGCAAGGCAATTCCCCCAAGGCCGCAACGGCTGCGGCGCCGCCGCAAAAGATACACTCGGCCTGATGGCGCATCCGCAACGCGCCGCTCGCCGTCGATGAACGCCCCGCTCGTTTCTCCCGCCGTGACCGAACGCACCGAGGCCGCGCCCCGGCTGCGCGAGATTCCGTACAACTACACGTCGTTTTCCGACCGCGAGATCGTGATACGGCTGCTGGGCGGCGAAGTCTGGCGGGTGCTCGACGAGCTGCGCGCCGAGCGTCGCACCGGCCGCAGCGCGCGCATGCTGTACGAGGTGCTGGGCGACATCTGGGTCGTGCAGCGCAATCCGTACCTGCAGGAAGACCTGCTGGAGAACCCGCGCCGCCGCGCGCTGCTGATCGAAGCGTTGCACCACCGGCTGCGCGAGATCGACAAGCGGCGCGATCCGACGGATGCCGAACGCGACGCCAAGGTCGGGCTGCTGCTGCAAGCGGCGCGCCGCTGCGTGGCGGACTTCGCGGCCGAGTTCGACACGGTGCGCGCGCTGCGCAAGCGGGCGCTGAAGGCCTTTGCCCGCAATACGCGCGCCGACAACGTGCGCTTCGATGCCTTCGCGCGCGTCTCGCACGTGACCGACGCCACCGACTGGCGCGTCGAATATCCGTTCGTCGTGCTGGCGCCGGATCGCGAGGACGAGGTGCCGCATCTGGTGCGCGCCTGCTTCGAGCTGGGGTTGACGGTGATCCCGCGCGGCGGCGGCACCGGCTATACCGGCGGCGCGGTGCCGCTGACGGCGCGCTCGGCGGTGATCAACACGGAGAAACTGGAGACGCTGGGCGCGGTCGAGCGCGTCGAACTGCCAGGCGTGGCCGCGCCAGTGCCGACCATCTTCACCGGCGCCGGCGTGGTCACGCGGCGCGTGGCCGACGCCGCCGAGGCCGCCGGCCTGGTGTTCGCGGTCGATCCGACCTCGGCCGATTCGAGCTGCATCGGCGGCAACATCGCGATGAACGCCGGCGGCAAGAAAGCGGTGCTGTGGGGCACGGCCGTGGACAACCTCGCCTGGTGGCGCATGGTGGACCCCGACGGCAACTGGCTGGAGGTGCAGCGGCTCGAGCACAACCTGGGCAAGATCCACGATGCGCCGGTGGCGCGCTTCGCGTTGACCTGGAAGGATGGGCGCGAAGCGCCCGAGCGAGCGCGCGTGCTGCGCACCGAGACGCTGGAGATTCCGGGCCGCGCGTTCCGCAAGGTCGGGCTGGGCAAGGACGTCACCGACAAATTCCTCGGCGGCCTGCCCGGCGTGCAGAAGGAAGGATGCGACGGCCTGATCACCGCCGCGCGCTGGATCCTGCACCGCATGCCGGCGCACGTACGCACGGTGTGTCTGGAGTTCTTCGGCACCGCGCGCGACGCCGTGCCGGCGATCGTCGAGATCAAGGATTACCTGGATGCGCGGCCCGGCGGCGCGATCCTGGCCGGGCTGGAGCATCTGGACGAGCGCTATCTGCGCGCGGTCGGCTACACCACCAAGTCCAAGCGCGGCCAGTTGCCGAAGATGGTGCTGCTGGGCGACATCGTCGGCGACGACGAAGCGGCGGTGGCGCGCGCCGCCTCCGAGGTGGTGCGGCTGGCCAACCAGCGGCACGGCGAAGGCTTCATCGCCGCCAGCGGCGAGGCGCGCAAGAAGTTCTGGCTGGACCGCGCCAAGACCGCCGCGATCGCACGCCACACCAACGCGTTCAAGCTGAACGAAGACGTGGTGATTCCGCTCGCCAAGCTCGGCGAATACACCGATGCGGTCGAGCGCATCAACATCGAGCTATCGATCGCCAACAAGCTGGCGCTGCTCGCGGCGTTGGAAGCGTTCTTCGCCACGCCGTTCGCGCTCGGCAAGACCGGAGACGTCGAGTTCGACCGCCTGCCGCGCGAGGAAATCCTGGGCGACCGCGTCGAGCAGGCGCGCGAGCTGCTCGCGTTCGCACGCGCGCGCTGGACCTATCTGCGCGACCACTTCGACACGCCGGTGGCGCAGGCCTTGCCGCAACTGGCGCAACTCGGCATCACGCACGTGGCCGCCGACGGGCGCACGGCCGGCGCGCGCGTGATCGACCTGCTGCAGAACCGCACGATCCGCGTGTCGTGGAAAACCGAGATCCGCGCCCCGCTGGAACGCATTTTCTCCGGGGCGGCGTTCGCGCCGGTGCTGGCCGAATGCGAGGCGATCCACCGCCGCGTGCTGTCCTCGCGCGTGTTCGTCGCGCTGCACATGCACGCCGGCGACGGCAACGTGCACACCAACGTGCCGGTGAACTCCGACGACTACGAGATGCTGGCCACCGCCAACCGCACCGTGGCGCGCATCATGGGAATCGCGCGCGAGCTGGGCGGCGTGATCTCCGGCGAGCACGGCATCGGCATCACCAAGCTGGAGTTCCTGACCGAGGAGGAGACGCGCCAGTTCCGCGACTACAAGGCGCGCGTCGATCCGCACGGGCGCTTCAACCGCGGCAAGCTGCTGCCGGGCGCGGATCTGGCGAACGCCTACACGCC
>DATLZG010000272.1:0-5222 GCA_035574095.1 Burkholderiaceae bacterium
CGTGACCAATCAGTCCGGTATCGGGCGTGGCATGTACACGGAGGCGGATTTCGTGCAGCTCACGGCGTGGATGCGCGCGCAGTTCGACGCCGCCGGCGCGCCACTGGCGGGCGTGTACCACTGCCCGCATCATCCACAGCAGGAGTGCGACTGCCGCAAGCCGGCGCCGGGGATGCTGCTGCGGGCGGCGCGCGAGTTGAGGCTAGATCTGTCGCGCTCGGTACTGTTCGGCGACAAGGATTCGGATCTGCAGGCCGCTGCCGCAGCGGCCGTGCCGGTGCGCGTACTGCTCGGCACCGACGGCGCCGCGTTGCCCGATGTCGCGGCCGCGACGCTCGCCACCGCGCGCTTCCGCTCGCTGGCGGAGGCGGTCGCAGCACCCGAGCTTTGGGCGCAGCTTGGCGAGCGCGCACATGCTTGAACCGCCCGCATTCGAGCGCAAGATCGTCGCCCGTGCGGAGCTCGCTGCGCGCGCGGCGCAGCTGGCGCGGCCCGCTGTGCTGACGAACGGCGTGTTCGACCTCCTGCACCGCGGGCACGTGACTTATCTGGCGCGCGCGCGCGCCTTGGGCGCGAGCTTGGTGGTGGCGGTGAATTCGGACGCGTCGGTCAAGCGGCTCGGCAAGGGCGAAGACCGGCCGATCAATTCGGAGTCTGACCGCGCCGCGCTGCTGGCGGCGCTGGAGAGTGTGACTCTGGTGACGATCTTCGACGAAGAGGTGCCGCTGCCGGTGCTGGAGATCGTGCGGCCGGAGGTGTACGTCAAAGGCGGCGACTACGACATGAACGCCATTCCCGAAGCGCGGCTGGCGCGCACCTGGGGTGCGCGCACGGTGGCGATTCCATTCGAATTCGAGCGTTCGACGACCGCGCTGCTGGCGCGCATACGCAGCGGCCGATGTGGGTGATCGGCGATCTGCAGGGCTGCCTGCCCAGCCTCGAACGCTTGCTGGCGCAGATTGACGACGACGCTCCGCTGCTGTTCGTCGGCGACATCGTCAACCGCGGGCCGCAGTCGCTGGCGTCGTTGCGCTTCGTGCGCGCGCTGGGCGATCGCGCCACTGTCTTGCTCGGCAACCACGACCTGCACTTGCTGGCGGTGGACGCCGGGATCCGGCCGCAACATCGCGACGACACGCTGCAGGAGATCCTGGGCGCTCCGGATCGCGAAGCACTGATCGACTGGCTGCGCGCGCGGCCGCTGGCGCACGTGCAGGACGGGGCGTTGTTCGTGCACGCCGGCGTGCTGCCGCCATGGACGGTGGAGCAGACGCTGGCGCTGGCAGGCGAAGTCGAGGCGCGGCTGCGCGCGGACGATTACCGCGATTTCCTCGCCACGATGTACGGCAACGCGCCGGCGCGCTGGGACGACGCGCTGACCGGCGCGGACCGGCTGCGCTGCGTGATCAACGCGCTGACGCGGCTGCGTTTCGTCGCCGCCGACGGCACGATGGATTTCACGGTCAAGGAGGGCGCGCGCGCGGCGCCGCCGGGACTCGTGCCTTGGTTCGACCATCCCGACCGCGCCACGCATCCGGCGCGCGGCGGCTTGCCGGTGGTGTTCGGCCACTGGTCGACGCTCGGTTTGCTGAACCGACCCGACGCGGTTTGCCTGGACACCGGCTGCGTGTGGGGCGGGCGCCTCACCGCGATGCGCTGGCCGCAGCGCGCGCTCGTCCAGGTGTCTTGTCCGCAGTGGCGGGCGCCGGTCTGAACGGCGTCTGCTGCGGCTCGTCCGGCAAACCGAGATGGCGCGCGATGGCGCTGCGCGCCATCGCGGCGAGGTGATGCCGTGTATGTCCGCCGGGATTGGTCCTGATCGGCGTCAGCAGCGCCACTTCGATCTCCAGGTCACGCGCGACCAGGATGTTCCACAGCGACGTCGGCAGCGCCATCTCGCCGACGAAAGCGGCGGCGCGCGTCGGCTCGCCCGCTTCCCGATAGCGCAGCGCGACCGGCCAGATGTCGCAGCCGACTTCGAGCGCCGGGGCGATCAGGTTCGAATGAAACGGCAACAGCGAAAAGCCGTCGGTGGTCGTGCCTTCGGCAAACACGACCACGCTCTCGCCCGCGCGCAGCCGATCGCGCACGCGATGGTTGATCACCGCCACCGCGTGCCGGCGGCCGCGCTCGATGTAAAGCGTGCCCACCAACGTCACCAGCCAGCCAAGCAGCGGCCAGCGGCCGATCTCGGCCTTGGCGACGAAGCGGCTCGGCAGCGTGGCGAGGATCGCGAACACGTCGATCCACGACACGTGGTTGGCGAGCAGCAGCCGGCCGCTCTGCCCGGGCAGCGTGCCTTCGCGCGCCAGGCGTGCGTCGAGCGGCACGCCGGTCACCCGCAGCCGCGCCCCGGCCAGCGCCAGCAGCACGCGCGACCACGCGCGCACGATGCGATTGCGCCGCGGCTGCGAGATCCAGGGAAAGACGAGCCCGGTGATTGCGATGCCGTCGATCACGTGCGCCAACAGCAGCGCGATGCGCAGCGGCGCGAGCAGATGGCGCACGAAACGCATCAGGGCAAGAAATTGGGGTCAGACCCCGTTTTTCTGAAATTGGGGTCTGACCCCATTTTTTCGAAGCGGACTTCGCCGCCGACGAGAGTGGCGCGCGCGCGGCCGAGCAGCTCATAGCCGGTGAACGGCGTGTTCTTGCCGTGGCTCACCAGTGCTTCGGCGGTCACGCGCCACGGCAGCTTCGGATCGAAAATGCAGATGTCGGCCTTGGCGCCGACGGCCAGGCGCCCGGTCGATTCGCCGAGCACCCGCGCCGGGTCACTGGTCACCGCGGCCAGCGCGCGTACCAGCGGCACGTGCGCTTCGTCCGCCCACTTCAGCACCAGCGGCAGCAGCGTCTCCAGTGCGGTGGCGCCGGGCGCGGCCTCGTCGAACGGCAGCAGTTTGTCGTCTTCGTCGATCGGCGCGTGATCGGAGCAGATCGCGTCGATCGTGCCGTCGGCCAGCGCGGCGCGGATCGCGTCGCGATCGCGTTGCGAGCGCAGCGGCGGATCGAGGCGGAAGTTCGGGTCGAAGTAACCGATGTCCAGATCGACCAGATGCACGTGATGGATGCCGACGTCGCAGGTGACCGGCAGCCCCTCCCGCTTGGCGGCGCGCACCAGTTCGAGGCCGGCGGCGCTCGACAGCCGGCACAGGTGCACACGCGCGCCGGTGGCGCGCTGCAGTTCGAAGATCGTGGCGAGCGCAACCGTTTCGGCGACGACCGGCACCGACGGCAACCCCAGCCGCCCCGCCACCGGACCGGCAGCGGCCACGCCGCGCGCGAGCGATTCTTCGACGGGCCGCAGCCACACCGGCAAATCGAACGTCTTCGCGTAGCGCAGCGCCGCCAGCAGCACGCTCGTATCGCGCGGCAGCGGCCCGGGCTGCGCGAACGCCACGCAGCCGACCTCGGCCAGCGTTTCGATCTCGGCCAGCGCCTCGCCCTTCAGCCCTGCGGTCAGCGCGCCGAGCGGATACAGGCGCGCGCCCGCCGCCTCGCGCGAGCGCTGCCGCAGCATGCGCACCAGCCCCGGTTCGTCCAGCGGCGGTGAAGTGTCCGGCGGACACACGACGCCGGTGACGCCGCCGGCGAGCGCGGCGTGCGATTCGATCTTCAGCGCGCCGTCCGCACCGGGCTCGCGCATGCGCGCGCACAGGTCGACCAGGCCCGGCGCGACGACGAGCCCGGCGGCGTCGATCGTGCGCTCGGCGGCGAATCCCGCCGGCGGCGCGCCGACCGCGGCGATGCGGCCGTCGGCGACGAACACGTCGGCCACGGCATCGAAGTTCGACGCCGGATCGATCACGCGCCCGCCGCGAATCGCCAGTCTCATTGCATCCTCTGCGACGACGCGACGATCGCCAGCACCGCCATGCGCACCGCGATACCGAAGGTCACCTGCGGCAGGATCACGCTCTGGCCGCCGTCGGCAACGCGCGAATCGATCTCCACGCCGCGATTCATCGGCCCCGGGTGCATGACGATGGCGTCGGGTTTGGCCAGCTCAAGTTTTTCCGGCGTCAGCCCGTAGTTGCGGAAGTACTCCTGCGCGCTCGGCAGCAGCGCCCCGCGCATGCGTTCGTTCTGCAAACGCAGCATGATGATCACGTCGGCGCCGCGGATGCCCTCTTCGAGCTTGGTGAAGACGCGGCATCCCATTTCCGGCAGCCCCGCGGGCAGCAGCGTCAGCGGCCCGACCGCCCGCAGTTCGGCCACGCCGAGCGTGGTCAGCGCGTGGATGTCCGAGCGCGCGACGCGCGAGTGCAGGATGTCGCCGACGATCGCCACCGTGAGGTTGGAAAAGTCTTTCTTGAAGTGGCGGATCGTGTAGGCGTCGAGCAGCCCCTGCGTCGGGTGCGCATGGCGGCCGTCGCCGGCGTTGATCACGTGCACGTGCGGGGCGACGTGGCGCGCGATCAGATACGGCGCGCCGCTGGAGGCGTGCCGCACGACGAAGGTGTCGGCCTGCATCGCGGTCAGGTTGTCGATCGTATCCAGCAGCGACTCGCCCTTGGTCGTGCTCGAGCGCGTGATGTCGAGGTTGAACACGTCGGCGGAAAGACGGCGCGCGGCGATCTCGAACGTGGTGCGGGTGCGCGTGCTCGGCTCGAAGAACAGGTTGAACACCGAGCGGCCGCGCAGCAGCGGCACGTTCTTCACTTCGCGCTCGGCGACGTTGATGAACGAATCGGCGGTCGTCAGGATGCGTTCGATGATCGCGCGCGGCAGCCCTTCGATCGACAGCAGATGGTGCAGCTCGCCGTGGCGGTTCAACTGCGGGTGGCGGCTAAGCACGGCGCCGCTCCAGCGTCAAGTGCAGGGCCCCCGCGTCGTCGCGCGTCAGCACCACGTTCACTTCGGGCGGCACTTCCACCGTCGCCCCGACCATGCCCGCTTCGATCGGCAGTTCGCGCCCGCCGCGATCCACCAGCACCGCCAGATCGATGCGCGCCGGCCGGCCGTAATCGAACAGCTCGTTCATCGCCGCGCGTACCGTGCGCCCGGTGTACAGCACGTCGTCGACCAGCAACAGCCATTGGCCCGCGACGTCGAATTCGATGCGCGAGGGTTTGACCGTCGGGCTCAGCCCCTGGCGGCCGAAGTCGTCGCGGTAAAAACTGATGTCGAGCACGCCGACCGGGTGCGGTACGCCCAGATCGCGCTGCAGCCGCTCGGCGATCCACACGCCGCCGGTGCGCACGCCGACCAGCCGCACGTCG
>DATLZG010000273.1:0-3457 GCA_035574095.1 Burkholderiaceae bacterium
CTTGGCGATCGACAGTGCGAGCAGCATCGCCGCCAGTCCGAGCATCAACGGCCGCGGCGGCAACGTGCGCGCGCGCGGCACGCGCTGCGTGTGCACCCACAGCGCGACCAGCACCGCGAGCGGAATGCCGATGTGCAGGAATTGCAGCAGCGAGAAGAAGCGGTCGGTGATCGCTTCCGGCAGGATGAAATTGCGGATCAGCGTGCCGCGGAACACCGGCAGCGCGTCGAACCATTCGGCCGTGGTCACGACCGTGTACTGCGCGAGGCGGTCCCACGGCAGCATGTAGCCGTTCACGCCCGCGGCGTACACGAGCCACAGCAGCAGCACGCCGCTGATCCACGAGAACGCGCGCAAGCCGCGATAGCGGTCGAAGAAGAAGTGCCGCGCCAGATGCGCGAGCATCGTCAGCACCATCGCGTCGGACGCGTAACGGTGCAGGCTGCGCATCACGCCGCCGGCCCACCACTGCGCGTGCGTGATGCGCTCGACCGACGCGTAGGTGGTGTCGACCCCGGTTTCGTAGAACGCGTACACGTAGAAGCCGGTCGCCACCACCACCCAGAACATGAAGTAGCTGATCGCGCCGAGGTAGTAGAGCGGGTTCAGCGCATCGCCGAACACGCGGTTGAACACGGCGTCGATGCGCAGCCACAGCGCGCGGCCGGCGGCATGGATGGCCTGGATCACTTCGCCTTCCGAGGTTCCGATCGAATCGGCGCAAGGTAACCGCCGGCCGCGGGCGCCGACATGAGCGAGATCAGAAACCTCTTGTGACGCGCGTCACGACCCCAACATCATCAGGGTCACTGCGCCGCGTTTGATCCGTCTCAAGCGGCGTTGCGGGACCGGATTCCGGTGCCCGCGCCGGCGGCCGAGAATTCGTCGCTGCGGCGTGGACACGACCGAAACCAGAGGATCGAACGATGGAAATGACACAACCGTTTTCGAGCGAACTCGCGCCACGCGCGACCGCGTCGCCGGCCGACAGCCTGGACCGCCTCGCGCACGCCGCGCTGGCCCGTCTGACCGGCGGTATCTCGCCGCAATCGCTGGCGCTGGCCTGGTTCGATTGGGCGAGCCATCTGGCCGGCAATCCGACCAAGCTGCACGAGCTGTTCTTCGTCAAGAACGTGCGCAAGGCGATGCGGCTGGCCGAGTACGCGACGCGCGCCTGGCGCGCGGACTGCGAACGCTGCATCGAGCCGTTGGCGCAGGACCATCGCTTCGAGGCGCCCGAATGGCACACGTGGCCGTTCAACGTCATCCATCAGGCGTTCCTGCTGCAGCAGCAGTGGTGGCACAACGCGACCACCGGCGTGCGCGGTGTGGAGCGCCATCACGAAGAGGTGGTCAACTTCGTCGCCCGCCAGTGGCTGGACGTGTTTGCGCCGAGCAACTTCCTGTGGACCAATCCGCAGGTCCTGCGGCGCACGCTGGAAACCGGCGGCATGAACCTGCTGCGAGGGTGGTCGAACTGGGTGACCGATGTCGAGCGCAAAGTCAACGGCAAGCCGCCGGTCGGCGTCGAGGCGTTCAAGGTGGGCGAGAACCTGGCAGTGACGCCGGGCAAGGTGATCTTCCGCAACCGGGTCATGGAACTGATCCAGTACGCGCCGGCGACCGCCGAGGTCTACCCGGAACCGGTGCTGATCGTGCCGGCCTGGATCATGAAGTACTACATCCTCGATCTGTCGCCGCACAACTCGATGGTCAAGTACCTGGTCGACCAGGGCCACACGGTGTTCGCGATCTCGTGGAAGAACCCGACCGCCGCCGATCGCGACCTCGGCATGGACGACTATCTGCAACAGGGATTGATGGCGGCGCTGGCGGCGGTCAACGCCGTCGTTCCGGACCGGAAAGTGCACGCGGTCGGCTACTGCCTGGGCGGCACGTTGCTCGCGATCGGCGCGGCCGCGATGGCGCGCGACCGCGACGAGCGCTTGGCGAGCATCACGCTGTTCGCCGCGCAGACCGACTTCACCGAGCCGGGCGAACTGTCGCTGTTCATCGACGAGAGCCAGGTGTCGTTTCTCGAAGACGCGATGTGGGACCGCGGCTATCTGACCGCCGAGCAGATGGCGGGCGCGTTCCAGATGCTGCGCAGCTACGACCTGCTGTGGTCGCGCGTCGTGCACGAATACCTGATGGGCGAGCGCGCCCCGCTGACGGACCTGATGGCGTGGAACGCGGACGCCACCCGCATGCCGTACCGGATGCACTCCGAGTATCTGCGGCGGCTGTTCCTGCGCAACGATCTGGCGGAGGGCCGCTATCGCGTCGGCGGCAAGCCGGTGGCGTTGTCCGATCTGCGGGCGCCGATCTTCCTCGTCGGTACCGACCGCGACCATGTGGCGCCGTGGCGCTCCGTCTACAAACTGCATCTGCTGACCGATGCCGAGATCACGTTCGTGCTCGCTTCCGGCGGACACAACGCCGGCATCGTCAGCGAGCCGGGGCATCCGCGGCGCAGCTATCGGTTGTCCGAGCGGCCGTACGACGGCAACTACGTCGACCCCGATACCTTCCTGGCGCAGGCGCCGCGCTACGAGGGCTCCTGGTGGCCGCGCTGGCACGACTGGCTGGCGCGGCGCAGCGGCGAGCCGGTCGCGCCGCCGTCGCTCGGTGCGCCGCAGGCCGGCTATGCGCCGATCGCGGACGCGCCCGGCGAGTACGTGCTGCAGCGCTGACGCGCGCCGCGACCCACCGCGGCGGCTTTGCTTGAGCCGCATCAATTGCAGGTGTCGCGCTCGGGATTACGGTTGCACTCCATCGACGAACTGTCGCGGAGGCCAACCGATGAGCGATTCGACCGACACGCCGGGCAGCGAGGAGCCCGTCCCTGCCATCCAGCTGATGCTGGACAACCCGTTCCTGCTGCTGTTCCTCGGCATCGCGGTGCCGACGGTCCTGTACATCGTGTGGGGCGTGATGGAGATCGTCGGCATCCCGATCAGCGCCCTCGCGGGCAAGTAACGCATCCGTCCGTGAGCAAGATGCGCAGCATCGCCGCGAGCGGCGCCGGTGGCGTCATTCCCGGGCGCGCGGAGCGCGCGCGGGATCTCGGCATCTCGGCGGTTGCACCGTTCGAGATCGCGGTGAACGGAGGCGGATGCGTCGTCCCGAACCCGCGTCCAGCGCCGACAGCCCACTTTGAAAACCACCCCTGAGCGGAAACAGCCATGAGCGCCATTCACCCGCCTGCCCAGCGCGTCTGGTGGAAGCAGCCGATCCACAAGGAGGAACTGTTGTGGATCGCGATCGCTTTCGCCTGGTGCCTGATCATGTTTTTCATGATGCCGTACTGGCACGTGTACGGTAAGCAGAACCTCTCCTCCGAGACGTACCGCGTCACGCCGGCGCTGTTCCAGAAAGCGGCGGAGGAGATGGTCGCCAAATACACGGTGCGCACCGAAACCGACGAGAAGATTCCGGTGGTGAGACCGCCGGCGGG
>DATLZG010000274.1:0-6713 GCA_035574095.1 Burkholderiaceae bacterium
GACCAGCCAGGCCTGCAGCCGCTCCGGCTGCGCCAGGTTGTCGAGATGCCGATGCAGCCGCTCGAAGACCGTCTGGAACACGTCGGCCGCGGCGTCGGCGTCGAGGCGCGCGCGGCGCGGGATCGTGTAGATCAGCCGCTCGTAGCGGCGCACGAGCTGCTCCCACGCGTGCGCGTCGCCGGCCCGGCACGCGCGCACGAGCGCGGCGTCGTCGCGGGCGGCGGCGGATTCGTTGGCATCGGCTGACATCGCGGGGGAGGCGGTGGCGCGTTGCGCGATCGCAGCGCAGTATGCCCGAGGGCTTCCTGCTGTGTCGGCCCCTCGCGCGCCGCTACGATCGGCCGCAAACCGGGGAATAGAATCGCCGCGCACTCACGCCGGAGAAGGCATGAACCCGTCGCTGCCCAGCGATGCGGACAGCATCCTGAAGCTCGCCGCGCGCTCGCTGTTCGAACTTCTCTCCTCGGCCGCCCAGGGCATGCTGCTGGTGGACCGCAGCGGCCGCGTGGTCTGGATCAACGACGCCTACAAACGCTTTCTGCCGGCGCTGGGCTTCGAGCGCGAGGAAGACTTCGTCGGCCGGCCGGTGGCCGACGTGGTGCCGAACACGCTGATGCACCGCGTGATCGAAACCGGCCAGCCGATCCTGGTCGATCTGCTGACGAACAAGGCCGGCACCTTCGTCGTTTCGCGCATCCCGCTGCGCGACGAGGCCGGCGCGGTGATCGGTGCGCTGGGCATCGTGCTGTTCGACCAGCCGCAGGACACGGTGGCGCCGCTGGTGGCCAAGTTCGCGCGCCTGCAGCAGGACCTGGAGGACGCGCGACGCGAGCTGGCCGCGCAGCGGCGGCCGAAGTACACGTTCGCGCATTTCATCGGCACGAGTCCGGCCACGCTCGAGGTCAAGCGCCAGGCGCGGCGCGCCGCGGCCACCGACTCGACCGTGCTGCTGCTGGGCGAGACCGGCACCGGCAAGGAGTTGCTCGCGCAGGCGATCCACGCGGCGTCGCGGCGCGCCGCCAAGCCCTTCATCGGTGTCAACGTGGCGGCGATCCCGGAGACGCTGCTCGAAGCCGAGTTCTTCGGCGCCGCGCCGGGCGCCTACACCGGCGCGCAACGCGGCGGGCGCGACGGCAAGTTCAAGCTCGCCGATGGCGGCACGCTGTTCCTGGACGAGATCGGCGACATGCCGCTGACGGCCCAGGCCAAGCTGCTGCGGGCGCTACAGGAACAGGAGATCGAGCCGCTCGGCTCGAACCGCGTGCAGCGCGTCGACGTGCGGGTGATCGCCGCCACCAGCCGCGACTTGGCGCGGCTGGTCGACGAAGGCCGCTTCCGTGCCGACCTGTTCTATCGCCTTAACGTGCTGCCGATCCGCGTGCCGCCGCTGCGCGAGCGCAGCGCCGACCTCGAAGCGTTGGCCGAGTCGCTGCTGGCCGACATCGCCGCGCGCAGCGGCATGCCGCAGCGGGAGCTGACGGCGGACGCGCTGCAGTTGCTGGCCGCGTATCCGTGGCCGGGCAACGTGCGCGAGCTGCGCAACGCGCTGGAACAGGCGGCGATGCTGACCGACGACTTGCAGTTGACCGCGGCCGATTTCGCGCGCGTGCTGAAGGCTGCGCCGCCGGCCGCCACCGCGGATGCGCCGCGGCCGCTGCCGCAGCGGATCGCCGAGCTGGAGCGCGAGTCGATCCGCGCGGCGCTCACCGCCACCGGCGGCAACAAGGTCTCGGCCGCCAAGCTGCTCGGCATTTCGCGCGCCACCCTTTACGAGAAGCTGGCCGCGATGCGCGACCTGTCCTGACTCCGGACACCTGTCCGGCGCGCGGACAGTGCACGGCCTGCCGCGACGCGACGCGGACGCGCAGAATCAAGCGCTTGTCTCCGGCAGGGGCAGCGGCACGCGGCTTGCACGCACGCGCCGTGAGCGCGCCTGCCGGGTGCGCCGCGTCAGAAAACCCAAGGGGACACGCATGAAACGACTGCCCAGATGGCTGGCGGCCGCCGCGCTCGCCGGCGCCGCCGCTTCGGCCTTCGGCCAAGCGAAGGAAATCCGCATCGCGCACGTGTACGACAAGACCGGGCCGCTGGAGGCGTACGCCAAGCAGACGCACACCGGCCTGATGATGGGGCTGGAGTACGCGACCGGCGGCAAGATGGAGATCGCCGGCAAGAAGATCGTCGTCATCGAGCGCGACAGCCAGGGCAAGCCGGACATCGGCAAGAGCCAACTGGCGGCGGCTTACAGCGACGACCGCGCCGACCTCGCGGTCGGGCCGACCTCCTCCGGCGTGGCGCTTGCGATGCTGCCGGTCGCGGAGGAGTACAAGAAGATCCTGCTGGTGGAGCCGGCGGTGGCCGACTCCATCACCGGCGACAAGTGGAACCGCTATATCTTCCGCACCGGCCGCAACTCCTCCCAGGACGCGATCTCCAACGCGGTGGCGCTGGACAAACCGAACGTGCACATCGCGACGCTGGCGCAGGATTACGCGTTCGGCCGCGACGGCGTGAAAGCCTTCAAGGAGGCGTTGAAGAGCGCCCGCATCGTGCACGAAGAGTATCTGCCGACCAACACGACCGACTTCACCGCCGGCGCGCAGCGGCTGATCGACGCGCTGAAAGACAAGCCCGGCCGCAAAGTGATCTGGATCATCTGGGCCGGCGCCGGCAATCCGTTCAAGATCGCCGACCTGGATCTGAAGCGCTATGGCATCGAGATCGCCACCGGCGGCAACATCCTGCCGGCGATGGCCGCGTACAAGGCCTTCCCCGGCATGGAGGGAGCGACTTACTACTACTACGAGATCCCGAAGAATCCGGTCAACCAGTGGCTGGTGGCCGAGCATCAGAAGCGCTTCAACGCGCCGCCAGATTTCTTCACCGCCGGCGGCATGGCGGCGGCGCTGGCCATCGTCGAAGCGCTGAAGAGGACCAACGGCGACACCAACACCGAGAAGCTGATCGCCACGATGGAGGGCATGAGCTTCGAGACGCCGAAGGGGAGAATGACCTTCCGCAAGGAAGACCACCAGGCGATGCAGAGCATGTACCACTTCCGCATCAAGGTCGATCCGAACGTGGCCTGGGGCATTCCGGAGCTGGTGGCCGAGATCAAGCCCGAGCAGATGAACGTGCCGATCCGGAACAAACGGTGATCGGTGCTCCGTCGACCGTGATGCGTTGACCGCAAGAGACCGTTCCGGGCGCACGGACGCAGGGCCCGGATCGCGGATCACGGACTCCCATGCTCGCAACCGAAAAGCTGACGATCCGCTTCGGCGGGCACGTCGCGGTCGACGGTGTGTCCTGCGCGTTCGCGCCGGGGACGCTGACCGCGATCGTCGGTCCGAACGGCGCCGGCAAGACCACGTATTTCAACCTGATCTCCGGCCAACTGAAGGCGAGCGCGGGCCGCGTGCTGCTCGACGGCGAGGACATCACCGCGCTGCCGGCGCCGGCGCGCACGCGGCGCGGCCTGGGGCGGGCGTTCCAGTTGACGCAGCTCTTTCCGCGCCTGTCGGTGCTGGAAAACGTGCGGCTGGCGGTGCAGGCGCGCCACGCCGGCGCGCGCCTGCACTTCGCGTCGATCTGGAGCGATCACCGCGACTGGACCGCGCAGGCCGTGGAGTTGCTGGCCCGGGTGCGGCTGGCCGAAAAGCGCGACGCGATCGCCGCCAGTTTGTCGCACGGCGACCAGCGCAAGCTGGAGGTCGCGATCCTGATGGCGCTCGTCCCGCGCGTGTACATGTTCGACGAACCGACCGCCGGCATGAGCGTGGACGACGTGCCGGTGATCCTGGAGCTGATCCGCGCGCTGAAAGCGCAGCAGGACAAGATCGTCCTGCTAGTCGAGCACAAAATGGACGTCGTGCGCGAGCTGGCCGATCGCATCGTCGTGTTGCACAACGGCCGGCTGGTGGCCGACGGCGAGCCGGCCGCGGTGATCGCCGCGCCGGTCGTGCAGCAGGCGTATCTGGGGCTGGCGCCGGTCGAGG
Source organism: Burkholderiaceae bacterium (assembly GCA_035574095.1). GTDB lineage: Bacteria > Pseudomonadota > Gammaproteobacteria > Burkholderiales > Burkholderiaceae_F > JAKANT01. Next base: position 3,999 of record DATLZG010000274.1, read on the forward strand.
AGGCCGCATGAGCGCACCGTTGCTGGCGCTCGAGGGCGTGCATACGCACATCGGCGCGTATCACATCCTGCACGGCGTGGATTTCGAGGTGCCGCGCGGACAGGTGACGGTGCTGGCCGGGCGCAACGGCGCCGGCAAGACCACCTGCCTGCGCACGATCATGGGTCTATGGCGCGCCTCGCGCGGGCGCGTGCTATTCGAGGGCCGGCCGATCGGCGGGCCGGACAGCGCCGTCGATACGCCGCAGATCGCGCGCGCCGGCATCGCCTACGTGCCGGAAACGATGGGCATCTTTTCCGATCTGAGCGTGCAGGAAAACCTGCTGCTGGCGGCGCGCAGCGCGCGCACGGCGGCGCAGATCGACGCGCAGCGGCTCGACTGGATCTTCGGCCTGTTTCCGGCGCTGAAGAAGTTCTGGCTGTATCCGGCCGGCAAGCTGTCCGGCGGCCAGAAGCAGATGCTGGCGCTGGCGCGCGCGATCGTGGAGCCGAGAAAGCTTCTGCTGATCGACGAGCCGAGCAAGGGGCTGGCGCCGGCCATCGTGCAGAACATGATCGGCGCGCTGCGGGAACTGAAGGCCACCGCCACCACGATCCTGCTGGTCGAACAGAACTTCGCGGTCGCGCGCGCGGTCGGCGACACGGTGGCGGTGATGGACGACGGCCGCATCGTGCACCGCGGCCCGATGACGGAGCTGGCGGCCGACGAGGCCTTGCAGGCGCGGCTGCTGGGACTGGCGGGGGTAGCGCATGGCTGAGGCGAGCATGGCCGCGGCTTCCGCGCGCGCGCCGGCTGCGGTGCCGCGCGCGCGCTTCGACGCCGTGCCGCTGCTTTTGCTGGCCGCGCTGGCGCTGGCGGCGCTGCCGTTCATCAGCCCTTCGACCTGGGTCACGCTGACGGTGGCCGGGCTGGCGATGGGCATGATCATCTTCATCATCGCCTCGGGACTCACGTTGGTGTTCGGGCTGATGGACGTGCTCAATTTCGGGCACGGCGTGTTCATCGCGCTGGGCGCCTTCATCGCTACCACCGTGTTCGCGGCGCTGGGCGGCTACGTCGCCGCCCCGGATCTGGCGTCGAACCTGCTGGCGATCTTCGCCGCGATGCTGGCGGCGATGCTGGCCGCCGGCGCGCTGGGGCTCTTGTTCGAGCGCGTGATCGTGCGCCCGGTGTACGGCCAGCACCTGAAGCAGATCCTGATCACGATGGGCGGCATGATCGTCGGCGAGGAGCTGATCAAGGCGATCTGGGGGCCGCAGCAGATTCCGCTCGCCTTGCCCGAGTCGCTGCGCGGCGCGCTACTGCTGGGCGACGCGGCGGTGGAGCGCTACCGGCTGTTCGCGGTCGCCGTCGGCGCCGTCGTGCTGGCGGCGCTGCTGTTCGTGCTGAACCGCACCAAGGTCGGGCTGCTGATCCGCGCCGGCGTGCAGGACCGCGAGATGGTCGAGGCGCTCGGCTACCGCATCCGGCGCCTGTTCGTCGGCGTGTTCGTCGCCGGCAGCAGCCTGGCCGGACTGGGCGGCGTGCTGTGGGGGCTGTATCAGCAAAGCGTGGTGCCGCAGATCGGCGCGCAGGTCAACGTGCTGATCTTCATCGTGATCATCATCGGCGGACTGGGGTCCACGCTCGGTTGCCTGGTCGGCGCGCTCGCCGTCGGCCTGCTCGCCAATTACACCGGCTTTCTGCTGCCGAAGGCGGCGCTCGTGTCCAACATCGCGCTGATGGTCGCGGTGCTGCTGTGGCGGCCGCAGGGCCTGTATCCGATCGGCGGCCGATGACACTCGCACGCCTGCTGTCCCACGATCCGCCGCGCAGCCGCACGCTGGCGGCGCTGCTGCTGCTGACGGTTTTCGGGCTGTTCGCGGCGCCGTTTGTTTTTCCGGGCGCCAAGGCCCTGAACGTGGCGGCCAAGATCGCGATCTTCATCCTGCTGGTGGCCAGCTACGACCTGCTGCTCGGCTACACCGGCATCGTCAGCTTCGCGCACACGATGTTCTTCGGCCTCGGCGCCTACGGCGTGGCCATCGCCTCGAGCAAGCTCGGGCCGGGCTGGGGGTCGATCGCGCTCGGTTTCGGCGCCGCGCTGGCGCTGTCGCTGCTGCTTTCGCTGGCGATCGGCCTGGCCAGCCTGCGCGTGAAAGCGATTTTCTTCGCGATGATCACGCTGGCGGTGGCGGCGGCGTTTCAGACGCTCGCCTCGCAGTTGTCGGACTTGACCGGCGGCGAGGACGGGCTGAGCTTCCGCGTCCCGGAGGTGCTGACGCCGGGCTTCGTGCTGTCGGAGGCGCGGCCTTTCGGCGTCGCCCTCGACGGCCGGCTGCTGACTTACTACGGCCTGCTGCTGACCGTGGGGGCGTCGTTCCTCGCGCTGCTGCGCATCGTCAACTCGCCGTTCGGCCGCGTGCTGCAGGCGATCCGCGAAAACGATTTCCGCGCCGAGGCGATCGGCTACCGCACCGTCGTGTATCGCACCTGGTCGAACGTGATCGGCGCCGGCTTCGCCACGCTGGCCGGCGCGCTGCTGGCGCTCTGGCTGCGCTACAACGGGCCCGATACCTCGCTGTCGTTCGAGATCATGCTCGACATCCTGCTGATCGTCGTGATCGGCGGCATGGGCACGATGTACGGCGCGGTGCTCGGCGCGGCGCTGTTCGTCGTCGCGCAAAACTACCTGCAGGAGCTGCTGAAGCTGGCCGCCGCCGCGGCCGGCGGCCT
>DATLZG010000275.1:0-2260 GCA_035574095.1 Burkholderiaceae bacterium
GGCGCCGACCTTGCTCACCCAGTCGCCGCCGCCCGCCTGCATCAAGGCCAGATCGGTGCGGCCGGTACCGGATACCAGATCCGGATGGCGCGTCATCGCGAAACGCACCGCCGCCAGTTCCGGCGTGGCGCCGGCGGCCAGCCGCGCGTAAGCCTGGGCCAGACGCGCCAGCGGCAACGCGTAGTTCGGCGCGCTGCAGCCGTCGGTGCCACGGGCGATCTCGTCGCCTTGCGCGAACGACTGCACGACGTTGCGGATGCGCGTCTGCAGCGGGCCGTCCGGATCCAGATAGGCGGACAGCGGATGCCCGCACATGCGGCAATACGCGAGGAAACCGGTGTGTTTGCCGGAACAGTTGTGGTGCACCGGGCGCCAACGCACGCCGGCCGGCGGGGGCGTGTCGGTGGCGTGGTAGTAGCCGGGCGCATGGCAGCCGCATTGCAGGTCGGCTTCGCGCGCGCCGATGCGCGCCAGCATGCGCTCGACGATGCCGACGTGCACCGCTTCGCCGCTGTGGCTGGCGCACATCAGGGCGAGCTCGTGCGAGGTGAAAGAAAAGCGGCTCATGCCGCCCGCCTCGACGAACGGCAATGCCTGCAGCGGCTTCAGGGCCGAGCGCGTGAAGTTGAGCGCGCGCGCATCGCCGCAGGCAGCGAGCAGCGCGCCGTCGGCATCGACCACCGCGATCGAGCCGTAGTGCACGCATTCGACCATGCCGCCGCGCGTGGTGACGACGAGCGGCACGTGGGCGGGCGTACGCATCGGGACGAAAAAAGCGCCCGACCGTGAGCGGGCGCGATGACCAAGACGGTCGCGATTATGCCGTCAGGCCGGCGCCAGCCGCGCCGCCACCTCCTTGCGGTAGCGATTCAACTCCTGCACCGAATTGAACGAGCGCTGCAGCAGCAGGCTCAGGTTGTGCAGGATGCGCTCGACCACCTTGCTTTCCCACGCCGCATCGAACTTGATCTGCCGATCGAGCCAGCGTTCCAGCCACTGCGGGTCCGGTAGGCGCGATTGCACGGTGTCGCGCGGATAGAGCGCCTGGTTGACGTGCAGGTTGGTGGGGTGCAGCGCCTGCGCGGTGCGCTTGGCCGACGCCATCAGCACGCCGATCTTGGCAAACGCCGCGCGCGCCTGGTCGCCGCATTCGGCCAGGTACTTCTTCATGTAGCGCAGGTACGCGCCGCCGTGGCGCGCCTCGTCCTGGCTGAGCAACCGGTAGATGTGCTTGATCACCGGCTCGGTGTGCCATTCGGCGGCGCGCCGGTACCAGTGATTGAGGCGGATCTCGCCGCAGAAATGCAGGGTCAGCGTCTCCAGCGGCGGCGCCGGATCGAACTCGAAGCGCACTTCGTGCAGCTCGGCTTCGGTGGGCACGAGCTCGGGCCGGAAACGGCGCAGGTATTCCATCAGCACCAGCGCATGCTTCTGCTCCTCGTAGAACCACACGCTCATGAAAGCGCTGAAGTCCGAGTCGCCGCGGTTGTCGCGCAGGAACATCTCGGTGGCGGGCAGCGCCGCCCATTCGGTGATCGCGTTCATCTTGATCGTGACCGCCTGCTCGTCGGTCAGCAACGCCGGGTCGAACGCGTGCCAAGGCACGTCGCGTTCCATGTTCCAGCGCACGGCTTCGAGCGACTTGAACAGTTCCGGGTACAGCATGGGGGCTCCTTCAAAGGTCGTGAACCGAGATGCGGCGCCGCAGCCAGCGCAGCACGGCGCCGAGCACGGGCAGCTTTTCGTACAGCTCGCCGGCGGCGTCCCAATAGTCGCGATGCGAGGCGATGCGGCCGTCGGCGGCGAGCGTCAGCAGCGTGGCGCCGTGGATCGACTGCGGGCGGCCGCGCCGGCGAAAGGTGAAATCCCAGGTCAGAAACGCGGTGTCGTCCGCGCACACCGCCTCGCGCACGAAAAAGCGCGGCGCTTCCACCTGCTCGAACATGTGGGCGAAGATGCGGCCGATCGCGGCCGCGCCGCGCACCTCGTTGAACGGATCCTTGAAGTACGCGTCCGGGGCGTAGATTTCGCCGATGCGCTGCACGGCGGCCGGCGTCAGCTGCTCGAAGTACGCGCGGATGCGCGCCAGACGCGACTCGTTCATACCTTGATCGCCGCGCGCAGCGCCGCGAACTGCAAGCGGTACGGCAGTACGCGCGCCAGCTTCAGCCAGCGCGTGAAGCGCTGCGGGTAGTGAATCTCAAAACGGCCGCGCGCGATGCCTGCCAGCGTCGCGCGCGCCGCGTCTTCGGCCGACATC
>DATLZG010000276.1:0-6805 GCA_035574095.1 Burkholderiaceae bacterium
AGCCGAACGCGGCGCGGCCACGGCCGGCCCGTCCGGTGCGCCGACGCGCACGGTCGGGCCGATTCGCACGCGCGAAGACGCGGTGCGTCTGCTCGACCAGGTGTGCGAGTGGTTCGCGCAAAACGAACCGGGTCACCCGGCGCCGTACGTGATCGCCCGCGCGCGCCGGCTGGTGCACATGAATTTTCTGCAGATCGTGCGCGATCTCGCCCCCGACGGGCTGAAACAGGTGGAAGATGTGGTCGGCCGCGAGGACGCCGCGGGCTAGCCGCCGCGCGGTCGCGTGCGCCGATCGGGAACGACACAGGAGCCGACGATGGGAACGAAAGGCCAACAGTTCATCGCGCGCAACCGCGCGCCGCGCGTGCAGATCGAGTACGACGTCGAGCTGTACGGGGCGCAGAAAAAGGTCCAGGTGCCGTTCACGATGGGTGTGCTGGCCGACCTGTCGGGCAAGTCGAAGGAACCGCCGCCGCCGGTGGCCGACCGCAAGTTCCTCGCGGTCGATGTCGACAACTTCGACGCGCGCATGAAAGCGATGAAGCCGCGCGTCGAGTTCACCGTGCCCAACACGCTGACCGGCGAGGGCCAACTGAAGGTCGACATGACCTTCGAGAGCATGGACGACTTTTCGCCGGCGGCGATCGCGCGCAAGGTGGAACCGCTGCGCAAGCTGATGGAAGCGCGCCAGCAACTGGCCGGACTGATCACCTACATGGACGGCAAGACCGGCGCCGAAGAGCTGATCGCCAAGGTGCTGCAGGACCCACAACTGCTCGCCAGCCTGGCCGAGGCCGCACAGAAGCGGTTGACGGCCAGCGAAGGCGACCAATAGCGCGCGGCGGCACCGCTTTGCAGGAGACGATGCGATGGCAGAGAACCAGACCCAGTCCTCCACACTGCAAGGGGTTGCGTTCGAGGGCGGCGAGTTCGCCGACCTGCTGAACCGGCAGTTCAAGCCGAAGACCGACGAGGCCAAATCCGCGGTCGAAGCGGCGGTGCTGACGCTGGCGCAGCAGGCGGTCGCCAACGCCGCGCTGATCAGCGGCGACGTGGTCAAGTCGATTGAGGCGATGATCGCCGAGATCGATCGCCGCCTGTCGGCGCAGGTCAACGAGATCCTGCACCACCCCGAGTTCCAGCAGCTCGAAGGCGCGTGGCGTGGCCTGCACTATCTGGTCAACAACACCGAAACCGACGAGATGTTGAAGATCCGCGTGATGAACATCTCGAAGGCCGAGCTGGGCAAGACGCTGCGCCGCTACAAGGGCGCGGCCTGGGACCAGAGCCCGATCTTCAAGAAGATCTACGAGGAGGAGTACGGCCAATTCGGCGGCGAGCCGTTCGGCTGCCTGGTCGGCGACTACTACTTCGATCACAGCCCGCAGGACATCGAGCTGCTCGGCGAGATGGGCAAGGTCGCGTCGGCCGCGTTCGCGCCGTTCATCGCCGGCGCCAGCCCGTCGTTGATGCAGATGAGCTCGTGGCAGGAGCTGTCCAACCCGCGCGACATCACCAAGATCTTCTCCAACGCCGAATACGCCGGCTGGCGCTCGCTGCGCGACTCCGAGGACGCGCGCTTCATCGGCCTGGCGATGCCGCGCTTCCTGGCGCGGCTGCCGTACGGCGCGAAGACCAATCCGGTCGAGGAGTTCGCCTTCGAGGAGGACACCGCCAACGCCGACCACAGCAAATACACGTGGGCCAATTCGGCGTATGCGATGGCGGTGAACATCAATCGCTCGTTCAAGCTGTACGGTTGGTGCGCGCGCATCCGCGGCGTCGAGTCGGGCGGCGCCGTCGAGGGTCTGCCGACGCACACGTTCCCGACCGACGACGGCGGCGTCGACATGAAGTGCCCGACCGAGATCGCGATCACCGACCGGCGCGAAGCGGAACTGTCGAAAAACGGCTTCATGCCGCTGGTGCACCGCAAGAACTCGGACATCGCCGCGTTCATCGCCGCGCAGTCGCTCGCCAAGCCGGCCGAATACGACGATCCGGATGCCACCGCCAACGCCGCGCTCGGCGCGCGCCTGCCGTATCTGTTCGCCTGCTGCCGCTTCGCGCACTTCCTGAAGTGCATGGTGCGCGACAAGGTCGGCTCCTACCGCGAGCGCGCCGACATGGAGAAGTGGCTGAACGGCTGGATCATGAACTACGTCGACGGCGACCCGGCCAACTCCTCGGAGACGACCAAGGCGCAGAAGCCGCTCGCTGCGGCCGAGGTCGTGGTCGAAGAGATTCCCGGCAACCCCGGCTACTACAGCTCCAAGTTTTACCTGCGGCCGCACTACCAGCTCGAAGGACTGACCGTGTCGCTGCGGCTGGTATCGAAGCTGCCGTCGGGCAAGAAGCAGTAACGCGCAGTAAGAACCTCGTTCCCCCGGAGGCCCCATGCCCATCGATTGCCACATCAAGATTGAAGGTGTCGAAAGCGAATCGGTCCACAAGGATCACAAAGGCGAGATCGACGTTCTGTCGTGGAGTTGGAGCGTCAGTCAACCGTCGGCGGTCGGCTCCGGCGTCGGCGGGCAAGCGAAGGGCAAGGCCATTCCCGGCGAGTTCGTCTTCACCCATCGGTACGACAAGGCGTCGCCGGTGATCGCCAAACACTGCGCGCAGGGCAAACACTTCCCGACCATCGTGTGCACCGCGCGCCAGGCCGGCGAAGGGCAGAAGGACTTCCTGAAGATCACGCTGAAGGAATGCATGATCACGTCGGCGCAGCCGAGCGCCGCCAGCGGCGGCGAGATCATGGAGTCGGTAGCGCTGTCGTACGTCGACATCGAGTTCGACTACAAGCCGATGGACGAGAAGGGCAACCTGGGCGGCTCGGTCAAGTTCGGCTGGAACGTCGCTTCGACCGAAACCCGCTGAGGGCGAGATGACGGTGCCGGTCGCCGGCGCGGCACGCAACGCCGACATGTATCTGGCGGTGCGGTCGGCGCGCGCCGGCGACATCCAGGGCGAGTCGGCGGCGGTGGACCATGTCAACGAGATCGTCGTGCACGGCTGGCACTGGGGCATGACGCAGCAGGTCGCCGCGGCACTGCCCGGCGGCGGCGGCGGCTCGGCACGGCAGGCCGGCAACCGCCGTTCGCTGCAGCCCTTCACCGTGTACAAGCGGCTGGACAAGGCGACCACCTCGCTGATGGCGGTGCTCGGCAACAACGACTCGGTACGCAGCGCGGTGCTGTCGATGCGCAAGGCCGGCGAAGGCCAGCAGGATTACTTCAAAGTGACGCTGACCGACGGCCGCGTGATCGACCTCGAGTACACGGCGGACGCCGACGGCAACGTGGTCGAGCGCGTGACGCTGGCGTTCGCCGAGATCGAGTTCGAGTATTGGCCGCAGACCGGCACCGGCCAGCGCGGCGGCGCGTCCGTATGCGCGATCCAAGCGTGATGGACTACGGTGCCGCCATCCGCGACCGCCTGCGCGCCGCCGACACCGCGGCCGCGCTGGCGGCGGCTACCGCCGCGGTCAAGGCAAATCCCGCCGATGCCAAGCACCGTGTCGCGCTGTTTCAACTGCTGTGCGTCACCGGCGCATGGGAGCGCGCGCTGGCGCAGTTGGACGTGATCGGCCAACTGGACGCGCAGGCGGCACCGCTGGTCGGCACCTATCGGGAGGCGATCCGCTGCGAAGCCGTGCGCGCCGCGGTGTTCGCCGGTAAGAGCACGCCGCTCGCCTTCGGCGCACCGCAGCGCTGGCTGGCGATGCTGGTCGAAGCGTTGCACGCCGAGGCCGCCGGTGCGGCGGCCGGCGCCGCCAAACTGCGCGAAGACGCGTTCGCCGACGCGGATGCCGTCGGCGGCACCATCAACGGCGAGCCTTTCGAGTGGATCGCCGATGCCGACGGCCGGCTCGGCCCGGTGCTCGAAGCGGTGGTCAACGGCAAGTATTACTGGATGCCGTTCGCGGCGCTGGCGGCGCTGGACGTCGAGGCGCCCGAAGATTTGCGCGACATGGTGTGGCTGCCCGCGCACTTCGTGTTCGTCAACGGCGGCGAAACGGTGGGGCTGATCCCGACCCGGTATCCGGGTTCGGAGTCCGACGCCGACGATCTGGTCCGTCTCGCGCGCAAGACGGAGTGGCTCGACTCCGGCGCCGGGCGCGGCCAGCGCATGCTGGCGACCGACGCCGCCGAATACGCGCTCGCCGACGTGCGCGCGGTGCGCTTCGCGGCCGCGCCCGCATGAGCCGCATGCGTTCATGGCCACGCGTGCGCCCGAACGCGATCGCCTGCAGCCGGCGCTGCTCGACCGCTTGATCGACGACGAGCCGCAACAGCGCAGCGAGTCGGTCGCCGCGCGTGCGCTGTCGCGCGCGCAACTGCGCTCCGCGGTGCTGCGCGATCTGACCTGGCTGCTGAACGCCGTGTGTCCGCCGGACATCGACCCGGCGCGCTACCCGCACGCGGCGGCGTCGGTGCTGAACTTCGGTCTGCCGCCGCTGTCCGGCGCGCAGGCATCCACGCTCGACGTCGCCACGCTGGAGCAGAACATCCGGCGCGCGATCCTCGCGTTCGAGCCGCGCATCCTGCCCGACTCGCTGCGCGTGCGCGCGCTGGAGAGCGTCTCGGTGCTCGACTCGCACAACCAGATCGCGATCGAAATCGGCGGGCTGCTGTGGTCGCAGCCGGTGCCGCTCGAAGTGCTGATCCGCACCGAGCTGGATCTGGAAACCGGCCAGGTCGAAGTGCGCGACACACAGCGGGCGTACGGTTGACCGGAATTCGAGCGTGAACCCGCGGCTGCTCGAGCTGTACAACCAGGAACTCGGCCACGTGCGCGAGATGGGCGCCGAGTTCGCGCGCCAGTTTCCAAAGATCGCCGGCCGCCTGAGCCTGGACGGCGTCGAGGTCGCCGATCCGTACGTCGAGCGGCTGCTGGAAGGTTTCGCCTTCCTCGCCGCCCGCGTGCAGCTGAAGATCGAAGCCGAGTTTCCGCGCTTCGTGCAGCACCTGATGGAAGTCACCTATCCGGCGCTGCTGGCGCCGGTGCCGGCGCTGGGCATTGCGCGGCTCGACCCGGACCCCGCCGAACCGAAGCTCGCCCAAGGCGTGCGGGTCGCGCGCGCCGGCATGTTGCGCTCGGTGCACGCGCGCGGCGCCGATACGCGCTGCCAGTTTCGCACCGCGCACGACGTGACGCTGTGGCCGCTGCAGATCGCGGCCGTGCAGTATTTCTCCTTCGCGCCCGATCTGCCGCTGGCGCGCATCGCGGATGCCGCGCGCGCGCGCGGCGGCCTGCGCATTCGGCTGCGCGCGTTCGAGGGCATCAAGCTCGACGAAATCGCGCTCGACCGCTTGGCCTTTTACATCGCCGCCGCCGACGATCCGGCGTTTCGCCTGTACGAGCTGATCTTCGGCCACCTGCTGGGCGTGCTGGCGGTGCCGGGCGAACGGCCGGCGCCTTGGTTCGAATGGTCGGGGCCGCAGGCGGTGCGCGCAGTCGGTTTCGACGAAGACGAAGCGCTGCTGCCACCGGCGCGCACGGGGTTTCGCGGTTACCGCCTGCTGCAGGAATACGCGGCGTTGCCGCAGCGTTTTCTGTTCTTCGAAGTACAGGACCTCGCGCGCGCCGTGCGCCGCGGCGGCACCGAGTTCGAGCTCGTGCTGCTGTTCGACCGCGGCGACGCCGCGCTCGAGTCGCTGATCGATGCCGCGAGCCTCGCGCTTCACTGCACGCCGATCGTCAACCTGTTCCCGAAGCGCCTGGACCGCGTGCAGGTCGGCGCCGGCCAGTGGGAGTTTCACGTCGTCGCCGATCGCACGCGGCCGCTCGACTACGAGATCTACCGCCTCGAGCAGGTGACCGGCTACGGCGGCGCCGGCTTCGGCGAGCAGCGCTTCCAGCCGCTGTACACGAGCCATCATCTGGAGCCGCCGGAAACGCAGGCGTACTTCACGGTGCGCCGCGAACCGCGGCTGATCGCGCCCGCCGCGCGCAACGAAGGGCCGCGCAGTTCCTATCGCGGCTCCGAAGTCTTCGTCTCGCTGGTCGATCCGCACGAGGCGCCGTTCCGCGACGACCTGCGGCAACTGGCGATCGAGGCGCTGGTGACCAATCGCGACCTGCCGCTGCTGCTGCCCGCCGGCGGGCTCGAGCCCGCCGATCGCAACGATTTCCTGCTGGAAACGAGTGCTCCGGTGGCGCGCGTGAGCAACCTGCGCGGGTTGACGCGGCCACGCGCCGCCAGCGAAAGCGGCGCGGTGGCGTGGGATCTGGTCAGCCAGTTGAGCCTGAACTACCTGTCGCTGGTCGATGCCAACGAACGCGAAGGCGCGGCGCTGCTGCGCTCGATGCTGCTGCTGTACGCGCCCGAGGACGACGCCGCGCTGCGGCGGCAGATCGAAGGCGTGTCGACGGTGGCCGCGCGTCAGGTCGTGCGCCGGCTGCCGTTCAGCGGACCGTTGACCTTCGGCACCGGGGTCGAGATTACGGTCACCTGCGACGAACTCGCGTTTCAAGGCGGCAGCGCCTTTCTGCTCGGCGCGGTGCTCGACCGCTTCTTCGCCCGTTACGCCGCGGTCAACACGTTCACCGAAACGGTGCTGCGTTCGACCACGCGCGGCGAGATCAAGCGCTGGGCGCCGCGCGCCGGCACGCGACCGCTGCTATGAACGCCGCACCCGACAGCGGGCGCGAGGCGCTGCTCGCCGCGGTGGCGGCCGCGCCGTATCGCTGGGACTTCTACGCCCTGCTCCGCCGCATCGAAAGCCTGTGGCGCGAGCAGCCGCGGTTCGGCCGCGCGCTGCGCCCGGCCGCGGAACCGATCCGGCTGGCCCAGGACCCG
>DATLZG010000277.1:0-4768 GCA_035574095.1 Burkholderiaceae bacterium
ACCAGCGTGCCGTCAACGAGCGGCGCCGGCGCCTGCGCCGCCGCCAGCGCAGGCGCCAGCAGCGCCGCTGCGATCCAGAAACGGAACCGGCGCATCAGTTGCGCGACCGATCGACGAGGCGGTTGGCCTTGATCCACGGCATCATCGCGCGCAGTTTTTCGCCGACCTTCTCGATCTCGTGCTCGGCCATCAGGCGGCGGCGCGCCTGCAGCGTCGGCGCGCCGGCGCGGTTCTCGAGGATGAAGCTCTTCGCGTATTCGCCGGTCTGGATGCGGGTCAACGCGCGCTTCATCGCCGCCTTGGTTTCCGCGGTGATGATCTCCGGGCCGGTCACGTACTCGCCGTACTCGGCATTGTTCGAGATCGAGTAGTTCATGTTGGCGATGCCGCCCTCGTACATCAGGTCGACGATCAGCTTCAGCTCGTGCAGGCACTCGAAATACGCCATCTCCGGCGCGTAGCCCGCCTCGACCAAGGTCTCGAAGCCGGCCTTGACCAGTTCGACGCAGCCCCCGCACAGCACGGTCTGCTCGCCGAATAGATCGGTTTCCGTCTCTTCGCGGAAGTTGGTTTCGATCACGCCCGCCTTGCCGCCGCCGATCGCGCACGCGTACGACAGCGCGATGTCGCGCGCGGCCCCGGACACGTCGCGGTGCACGGCGATCAACATCGGCACGCCGCCGCCCTGCGTGTAGGTCGAGCGCACGGTGTGGCCGGGCGCCTTCGGCGCCACCATGATCACGTCCAGGTCCTCGCGCGGCTGGATCTGCCCGTAGTGAATATTGAAGCCGTGCGCGAACGCCAGCGCTGCCCCCTTCTTGATGTTGGCGTGGATCGACTCGGCGTACACCTGCGGATGGTTCTCGTCCGGCAGCAGGATCATCACGATGTCGGCGTCGCGCACCGCCTCGGCGACTTCCTTGACTTCGAGTCCGGCGTTGACCGCCTTGTTCCACGACGCGCCGCCTTTGCGCAACGCGACCGTCACCTTGACGCCCGAGTCCTTCAGGTTCAGCGCGTGCGCGTGCCCTTGCGAACCGTACCCCACGATCGCGACCTTCTTGCCTTTGACCAGCGACAGGTCGGCGTCCTTGTCGTAATAGACCTTCATCGTTTCTCCGTGATCCGTTGTCTGTTGTCCGTTTGCCGTTGTCCGTTCTCCGTTCCTGTGATCGAAACCGTCGACGGACAACGGCCAACTGGCCCGCTATACGCGCAGAACGCGTTCTCCGCGCCCGATGCCGGAGCTGCCGGTGCGCACCGTTTCCAGAATCGCCGCGCGATCCACCGCCTGGATGAAGGCGTCGAGCTTGCTCGCGTTGCCGGTCAGCTCGATCGTGTAGGTGCGCTCGGTGACGTCGATGATGCGGCCGCGAAAGATGTCCGCCATCCGCTTCATCTCCTCGCGCTCCTTGCCGACCGCGCGCACCTTGATCAGCATCAGCTCGCGCTCGGCGTAGTCGGCCTCGGTCAGATCGACGACTTTGACCACCTCGATCAGCCGGTTCAGGTGCTTGGTGATTTGTTCGATCACGTCGTCCGAGCCGACGGTGACGATGGTCATGCGCGACAGCGACGGGTCTTCGGTCGGCGCCACCGTCAGCGTTTCGATGTTGTAGCCGCGCGCCGAGAACAGACCCACCACGCGCGACAGCGCGCCGGGTTCGTTTTCCAGCAGGATCGACAGCACGTGCCGCATTACAGATCCTCCGAGCCGAGCAGCATCTCGGTCAGACCCTTGCCGGCCTTGACCATCGGCCAGACGTTTTCGGTCTGGTCGGTGATGAAGTCCATGAACACCAGGCGGTCCTTGTACTTGTTGAACGCTTCGCGCAACGCGGGCTCGACGTCCGCCGGCCGGTCGATGCGCATGCCGATGTGGCCGTAGGCCTCGGCGAGCTTGACGAAATCCGGCAGCGCGTCCATGTACGACTCGGAGTAGCGGCTGCCGTAGTCGATCTGCTGCCACTGCCGCACCATGCCGAGATAGCGGTTGTTCAGGTTGACGATCTTCGGCGTCAGCCGGTACTGCTTGCAGGTCGACAGCTCCTGGATGCACATCTGCACCGACGCCTCGCCGGTGATCACCGCCACCGGCGCGCCCGGATTGGCCATCTGCACGCCCATCGCGTACGGGATGCCCACCCCCATCGTGCCCAGCCCGCCGGAGTTGATCCAGCGCCGCGGCTTGTCGAACTTGTAGTACTGCGCCGCCCACATCTGGTGCTGGCCGACATCGGACGTGACGAAGGCGTCGCCCTGCGTGACCTTCCACAGCGTCTCGACCACGTATTGGGGCTTGATGATCTCGGACGAACGGTCGTACTTCAAGCATTCGCGCTTGCGCCACTCGTTGATCTGCGTCCACCAGGCCTTCAGCGCCTGCGTGTTGGGCTTCAGCCCCGACGCCTCGACCTGCGCCAGCAGGTCGATCAGCACGTCCTTGACGTCGCCGACGATCGGTATGTCGACTTTCACGCGTTTGGAGATCGACGACGGATCGACGTCGATATGGATGATCTTGCGCGGGTTCTGCGCGAAGTGCTTCGGGTTGCCGATCACGCGATCGTCGAAGCGCGCGCCGATGGCGATCAGCACGTCGCAGTGCTGCATCGCCATGTTCGCCTCGTAGGTGCCGTGCATGCCGGGCATGCCGACCCACTTCGAATCCGAGGCCTTGAAGCCGCCCAGACCCATCAGTGTCGTCGTGCACGGATAGCCGAGCAGGTTCACGAGCCGGTTCAACTGCTCGCTGGAGTTCGACAGGATCACGCCACCGCCGGCGTACACCATCGGCCGCTCGGCGCTCATCAGCAGTTGCACCGCCTTTTTGATCTGCCCCTGATGCCCCTTGATCACCGGGTTGTAAGAGCGCATCGACAGCTCGCGCGGATACTCGAACGGGCACTTGGCGATCGTCACGTCCTTTGGGATGTCGACCAGCACCGGCCCGGGGCGCCCGCTGGCAGCGATGTAAAACGCCTTGCGCATCGTCAGCGCCAGGTCGCGTACGTCCTTCACCAGGAAGTTGTGCTTCACGCACGGGCGCGTGATGCCGACCGTGTCACACTCCTGGAAGGCGTCCTGACCGATCGCGTGGGTGGGCACCTGGCCGGTGATGATCACCAGCGGGATCGAGTCCATGTACGCGGTGGCGATGCCGGTCACCGCGTTGGTCACGCCCGGCCCACTGGTCACCAGCGCCACACCGATGCGATTGCTCGAGCGCGAATACGCGTCGGCCGCGTGCACGGCCGCCTGCTCGTGCCGCACCAGAATGTGCTGGAACTTGTCCTGCTTGAAGATTTCGTCGTAGATGTAAAGGACCGCGCCGCCCGGATAACCGAAAACGTGCTTGACCCCTTCTTCTTGCAGGCACCGAACGACGATTTCGGCGCCCGTGATCGGCACGGACTTGGCGTCCGCGCGACTCATTTCTGCGCTGATGGACAACATGTTGATCCTCTCAAGGTCCACTGGAGATTGATCGGATCCCGTTCCATAGCCGCTTGTGGCGACCGGTGCGGGGAAGCGCTGATGCGACGGGCTAGATCGAGAACAACGGGGTGGGCTGCTCCGAGTTAGCTGGGTTTCTCGTTTTGCAAGAGCGGTTGACGATACCGCAGCGCATCACAATCCGCAAACTACGTACAAGCGCGGACGCGCGTCGGGCGCGGTTGCTAACATCGCTGCGACCCGGGCCTGCCGACAACAGCGGCGCGGCCCTCTTGAATGGCCTCGAAAGAAGAACTCGACGAATTCCTCGCCAGTGTCGAACGGCGCGCGTACAAGCAAGCGGCCTTCGCCGTTCGCGACGACGATGCGGCGCTGGACATCGTCCAGGAGGCTATGGTCAAGCTGACGGTGAACTACGCCGACCGGCCGGCAGCCGAATTGCCGCTGGTTTTCACTCGAATCCTGCAAAACGCGATCCACGATCATTTCCGCCGGTCCAAGGTGCGCAACACCTGGGTCACGCTGTTCTCGTCGTTTGGCGGCAACGAGGACGAGGATCCGGGCGATCCGTTGGAAACCCTCGATTCGCTGACCGGCTCGGAGCAGGCGGAAAGCGCGGCCGACAAGGTCGAGCGGGCGCAGCTCATCGGCATCATCGAGGAGGAAATCGCCAAGCTGCCGGCCCGTCAACGGGAAGCCTTCCTGCTTCGTTACTGGCAGGATCTCGATGTCGCGGAAACGGCGGCGGCGATGGGTTGTTCGGAAGGAAGCGTCAAAACCCACTGTTCGCGTGCCACTCACGCCTTGGCACGCGCGCTGCGCGCCCGAGGTATCACGCTATGAACGAAACTGAGTTCGGGTACCGGATCCGGCAGCTCCTGAACGAGGGCCTGGACCGGATGGATTACAAGACCGCCTTTCGCCTGGAGCGGGCGCGCAAGGCTGCGCTCGCCCGCTACCGGCCGGCGTCGGCCACCGTGACAGCGCCGTCGCTCGAAGTCGCCGGCGGCCCGGCGCTGGAAGAAACCGGCAGCGGCTGGCGCTGGCTGCAGCGCGTCGGGCTGGTCACGCCGCTGATCGCGCTGCTGGTCGGGTTCGTCGCCATCCACGAATGGCAGCGGTCCAAGACCATCGACGAGCTGGCCGCGATCGACTTCGCGTTCCTGCTCGACGAAACGCCGGTCGAGGCCTACGCCGACAAGGGGTTCGGAGTTTTCCTGAGATCGGGCGAGATCGAGTAAGGCGGCGACACGAAATGAGCCGCTTGCTCTCCACGCTGAGCCTGGCGGGCGCGCTGCTGCTCGCCGCAACC
>DATLZG010000278.1:0-4460 GCA_035574095.1 Burkholderiaceae bacterium
AGCCCCGCCGGCGTCGCGTTCTGGAACAAACTGGTCGGGGTCGATGCGCCGTCCAAGTACCCACCGGAGCTGTCGCCGGTGAATCTGGCCGATCGCATCAAGCAGCCGGTGTTCATCTATGCCGGTGCCGAGGACATCCGCACGCCGCTGGAGCAGACGACGGCTATGGTGCGCGCGCTGGAGCGCGCCGGCAACCCGCCCAAGAAGGTGCTGATCAAGGCCGAGGAAGGGCACGGCTTTGGCAGGCCCGAGAACAACGTCGATCTGTACAACGAGATGCTGAAGTTCCTCGACGCGACGATCGGCCCCAAGCGCGGCGGCTGATGCGCCGCGTTCAGCGCTCCCACGGCGGCGCGGCGGCAGCGTCCAATCCGAAGCGTTCGCGCGCCCGCCGCGCCGCCGCCGCGTCGAGCGCCGACAGCGCCGCCACCGCGATCGCGTGGCGGTCCACCTCGAAAAAGCGGCGCAGCGCGGCGCGCGTATCGGAGCGGCCGAAGCCGTCGGTGCCCAGCGCGATGTAGCGGTCGCGCACCCAGGGCCGTATCAGGTCGGCGACGGCGGAGACGTAATCGCACGCCGCGATCACCGGCTTGCCGTTGGCCGCCAGTTGCCGCTCCACCCACGGGCTGCCGTGGGCTTCGCCCAGGCGCCGCTGGCGCTCGTAGGCGAGCGCTTCGCGCCGCAGCTCGGTGAAGCTGGTGACCGAGTACACATCGGCGGCGACGTCGAACTCCGCTTCCAGCAGCTCGGCGGCGGCCAGCGCCTCGCGCAAAATGGCGCCCGCTCCGAGCAGCCGCACCTGCGCCGCTCCGCGCGGCGAGGAGCGCACGCAATACAGGCCCCGCAGGATGCCTTCCGCGCCCACGTTCGCGACGCGCCGCTCCTCCTCCTCTCCCCTCGCGGGAGAGGAGGAAGGGGAGAGGGGGGCCGGCGCGCTCGGCTGCGCGTAGCTCTCGTTCATCACCGTCACGTAGTAGAACACGTCCTGCTGCGCGGAGAGCATCCGCCGCATGCCGTCGTGCAGGATCACCGCCAGCTCGTACGCATAGCAGGGGTCGTAGGCGCGGCAGTTCGGAATGGTGGCCGCTATCAGGTGGCTGGAGCCGTCCTGATGCTGCAGCCCCTCGCCGGCGAGCGTGGTGCGGCCGGCGGTGGCGCCGATCAGAAAGCCGCGCGCGCGCGAGTCCGCCGCGGCCCAGATCGCATCGCCCACGCGCTGGAAGCCGAAGATCGAGTAGTAGATGTAGAACGGGAGCATCGCCAGGCCGTGCGCGGAGTAGGAGGTTGCCGCCGCCACCCAGGAGGCGATCGCTCCGGCTTCGTTGATGCCTTCCTCCAGAATTTGCCCGCTCACCGCCTCTTTGTAGTAGCTGACCTGGTCGTGGTCCTCCGGCTCGTACAGTTGCCCGATCGGCGAATAGATGCCGACCTGGCGGAACAGGTCCGCCATGCCGAAGGTGCGCGCCTCGTCGGCGATGATCGGCACGATGCGCGGCCCCAGCGCCGGTTCTTTCAGCAAGGCTCCGATCATCCGCACGAACGCCATCGTCGTGCTCATCTCGCGGCCGTTGGCCTCCAGTGCGAAGCGCGCGAACGACTGCGCGTCCGGCACTTGGAGAGGGGCGCACTCGGCCGTGCGCGCCGGCAGATAGCCGCCGAGCTTGGCGCGGCGCGCGTGCAGATAGCGCATCTCCGGCGCCTCGGCCGCCGGGCGCACGAACGCGCAGGCCTCGATCTGCTCGGCTGTCAAGGGCAGCGCGAAGCGCTCGCAGAATTCGCGCAGCTGCTGTGCGTCGAGCTTCTTTTGCTGGTGCGTAGTCATCCGGCCTTGGCCGGCCGTGCCCATACCGTAGCCCTTCTTGGTCTTGGCGAGGATCACGGTCGGCTGGCCGCGATGGTTCACCGCCGCGTGATAGGCGGCGTAGATCTTGACCGGATCGTGGCCGCCGCGGCGCAGGCGGTCGATGTCGTCGTCCGACAGGTGCGCGACCAGCGCCTGCAGCTCCGGATACTTGGCGAAGAAGTGCTCGCGGTTGAAGCGGCCGTCGGTGGCGGCCAGCTGCTGGAACTCGCCGTCTACCGTTTCGTGAAACGCGCGTAGCAGCAGGCCCTGTTCGTCGCGCGCGAACAGCGGATCCCAGTCGCTGCCCCACAGCAGCTTGATCACGTTCCAGCCGGCGCCGGCGAACAAACCCTCCAGCTCCTGGATGATGGAGCCGTTGCCGCGCACGGGCCCGTCGAGCCGCTGCAGGTTGCAGTTGACGACGAACACCAGGTTGTCCAGGCCCTCGCGCGCCGCCAGCGACAATCCGGCCAAAGACTCCGGCTCGTCCATCTCGCCGTCGCCGACGAAGGCCCAGACCTTGCGGCCGGCGGTGGGGAGCAGGCCGCGGTGTTCCAGGTAGCGCATGAAGCGCGCCTGGTAGATCGCGAACAGCGGACCCAGTCCCATCGAGCCGGTCGGGAACTGCCAGAAGTTCGGCATCAGCCAGGGGTGCGGATAGGAGGAAAGTCCGTGGCCCGCCGATTCGCGCCGGTAGTTGGCGAGTTGGTCTTCGCTCAAGCGCCCCTCCAAGAACGCCCGTGCATACACGCCGGGCGCCGAGTGCGGCTGGAAGTAAACGAGGTCGCCGTGCCCGGTCTCGGTCGTGGCGCGGAAGAAGTGGTTGAAGCCGACTTCGAACAGATCGGCGGCCGAGGCGTAGCTGGCGATGTGGCCGCCCAGTTCGGCGCTGGCGCGGTTGGCCCGCACCACCATCGCCAGCGCATTCCAGCGCACCCAGGCGATCAGCCGCGCCTCCAATTCCAGATTGCCGGGAAACGGCGCCTGCTGGGCCAGCGAGATCGTGTTGATGTACGGCGTGTTGGCCACCGTGGGCAACTGCACGCGCCGGCGGCGCGCATGCTGTACCAGCTTTTGCAGCAGAAAGGTGGCGCGCTCGGGGCCGGCGGCGGCGATCACCGCGTCCAGCGCCTCCAGCCACTCTTGCGTTTCCTGCGGATCGGCGTCCGCCTGCGGCAGCCGCCAGGTGGCGATCGGCGAACGCTTGGCGAGTTCGGCGAGTTGGTCGCGCTTCATGGCCCGCTCCGGTTTGGCTGCTTGAGGTTGTACTGCGTGGCGCGCGCATTATCCGCGCCGCGCTCGACGATAATCGCGGGCATGACGCAGCGCCTGACGATTACCCGCCCCGACGACTGGCATCTGCATCTGCGCGACGGCGCGGCGATGGCCGATGTGCTGCCGTACACGGCGCGCCAGTTCGCGCGCGCGATCGTGATGCCAAACCTGAAGCCTCCGGTGACGACCGTGGCGCAGGCGGCGGCGTATCGCGACCGCATCCGCGCCGCACGGCCGCCGGGCAGCGACTTCGAGCCGCTGATGACGCTTTATCTGACCGACAACACCGCGCCGGAGGAGATTCGCCGCGCGAAGGAAAGCGGCTTCGTGCACGGCGTCAAGCTCTATCCGGCCGGCGCGACCACCAACTCGGAATCGGGCGTCACCGATCTCGCGCGCTGCGCGCGCGCCTTGGAGGCGATGCAGGCGGTGGATCTGCCACTGCTGGTGCACGGCGAGGTCACCCATGCGGAGGTCGACGTGTTCGACCGCGAGGCGCGCTTCATCGACGAGGTGCTCGAACCGCTGCGGCGCGCTTTTCCCGCGCTGCGCGTCGTGTTCGAGCACATCACCACGCGGCAGGCGGTCGACTACGTGATGCAGGCCGAAGGGCGCATCGCGGCGACGATCACCGCGCACCATCTGCTGTACAACCGCAACGCCTTGTTCGTCACACCTGAAGGGCGCGCCGGCGTGCGCCCGCATTTCTACTGCCTGCCGGTGTTGAAGCGCGAGCCGCACCGGCGGGCTTTGTTGGCGGCCGCCACCTCCGGCAACCCGCGCTTTTTCCTCGGCACCGACAGCGCTCCGCACCCGAAAGCGGAGAAAGAGTCCGCCTGCGGCTGCGCCGGTTGCTTCACCGCCGCCGCGGCATTGGAGCTTTACGCCAGCGCGTTCGAAGCGGCAGGGGCGCTGGACAAGCTGGAGGCGTTCGCCGCGTTCAACGGTGCGGATTTCTACGGCCTGCCGCGCAACCGCGGCACGGTGACCTTGGAAAAGCGCCCGTGGACCGTGCCGGCCGAGCTGAAGTTCGGCGACAGCGTGCTGGTGCCGCTTGCCGCCGGCGAGACGCTGTCATGGCAAGTGACGGCCTGAGGCTGGACACGATCGACTGGTCCGCGCCGTGGCTTGCGCCGCTGCAGCCATGGCGGCCGCTGCTGCAGGCGCCCGACTGGCGCGCGGCGTTGAGCGCCGCGGCACACGCGCGCGGCGTCGTGTGCGGGCGCGGACGGCCGTTGCAATTCGTCGCGGCCGACGACGCCGGCGCTGCGCCCTACGAGTCGCACATCGCCGCCACCGGCCGCGTGCCGACGCGCAGCAACTGGCACGATGCCTTCAATGC
>DATLZG010000279.1:0-9121 GCA_035574095.1 Burkholderiaceae bacterium
CGGCGTCGCGACCGTTGCTCGTGCTTGCGTGTCGAGCTGGCGGCCTGCGGCCGCGGCGGACGCCGTAGGGGCGTCGCGATACTCGAAAAGGCAGCGACTATTTGGGCAGAGAGATCGCGTCGGCGGCGTTGTCGCTCGTGATCACGTGGGTGCGGCCCACGACTGCGGGTATCGGCCAGGGTATCCGCTGCGCAGGCCGCTGGTTAGACACCACCGACGACGCGAGAGCCGGGTAGGTCACGCGCTGGACCACTCGGCCTTGATGAAACATGCCGTCTCCTCCCGAAGTGCGCAACACCCAAAGCGCGCGCGTGCTGCCGGTACCTGTGACCGTGAAGTCGAGCGCGATGCCCTCGTTCGGGACGGCCGGGATGGCGGTGGCGGCCACCGCGGCGAAGTTGTTGGAGCCTGGATTGATGAACGCGGCGGTCGCTGCGCCCTCGAACTCATGCCCGCCGACGAGCAGGTCCAGTTTGCCGTCCTCGTTGAGGTCGACGAGTTCGACGCTGTAGTAATTGCCGCCGTTGCGCAGTGACGCCGGCAGGCGCGATGACGTTTCGCGGACGAAGTGACCGGTCCCGTCATTCAGCAAGGTGTAAATCCGGTCGGGGTCGAAATTGTTCGCAACCACCACGTCGACTCGGCCGTGGCCGTTCAAGTCGGCTGCCGTTGCGCCGTGATGGAAGCCTACGTCCGCCGACGCGTCGCTCACGGTGTAGGCGCCGTTGGGTTGGCTCAACACCACTTTGTTGGTTTCGCCCGGGAACGGGGCAGCGTCGTAGCCGTGGCAGGCAACGAAGATGTCGGGCCGCCCGTCGTTTCTTTTTTCCTGGCGGCCAGACGACCCAACCGGCAGACAGTGCGTGTACGCGCTCGCCCGACTGCACGGAAGGTACGCACGCGGACGCGCTGCTGCTGCACACGGCATCAAGGCACGATCGCGAGAAACAGAAAGACCGCGAACAGCACTAGGTGCACCGCCGCCTGCAGCACGGTGGCCAGTCCGCGCGACAGCGTCATCGTTGCGATCAAGAGAGTCAGGGCCAGCAAGGCCACCTCCTTGTCCGGCAGCCCGAGATCCAGCGGCAGGCCGAGCGCCAGCGAGGTGACGGCGACCGCCGGGATCGTCAGTCCGATCGTCGCCAGCGCCGAGCCCAGCGCGAGATTCAGGCTCACCTGCATGCGGTTGCGCAGCGCTGCGCGCACCGCCGCCCAGGTTTCCGGCAGCAACACCATCAGCGCGATCGCGATGCCGATCACCGCATGCGGCACGCCGGCCGCCACGACCATGCGCTCGATGCTCGGCGCCAGCGTCTTTGCCAGACCGACGACCGCCACCAGCGACAGCAGCAGCAGCGCCAGGCTGGCCATGGTCAGCGCGACCGATGGCCGTGCGACTCCATGGGCCTCGGCCGGGTGTTGCGCCTCCAGTTCCACGGGCAGGAAGTACTCGCGGTGACGCACCGTCTGCACGAAAACGAACACCGCGTACAAGGTCAGCGAGACGATGCCCGCGAACACCAGTTGCGACGGCGACAGCGTGGGCCCCGGCGTGGAGGAAGTGAAGTTCGGCAGCACCAGCACCAGAGAAGCGAGCGTCGCCAGCACTGAAAGCGCCGGCGCGGTGCCCTCGACGCGAAACGCCAGCACGTGATGGCGCAAAGCGCCCGCGAGCAGGCACAGGCCGACCACGCCGTTGCAGACGATCATCACGGTGGCGAACACCGTGTCGCGGGCCAGCGCGCTGGCGGCGGCGCCGCCGGAGAGCATCAACGCGACGATCAACGACGTTTCGATCACGGTGACGGCCAGCGCCAGCACCAGCGTGCCGAACGGCTCACCGACCCGTAGCGCAATGACTTCGGCGTGATGCACGGCGACCGCGACCGCCGCGATCAACGCCGCGACCACGAGCGCGAGCAGCGCCCATCCGAGCGACCGCTCCCAGACCGCCGCCAGCAGCAGACAGGCGAGCACAGGTACGGCGGCGTTCCAGGTCGAGGCGTTGAACAGCAGCTTGCGTAGCTTGAGCATGGTGCCGCGAAACTAACATGCGCGGCCACCGCGCAGCCGCATTGCGCCGCGGGTTGCGAGCGGGCGCCGGCTGCCGCTGGCGCTGCGCGTTCGATAGGGTGGTTAACGTCCGCGATGACAGGCCGGGGATCGCAACCAGTACGCTTGCGGCCGCCCGATCGAAAACTTGGTTCGGCGTCCGCATTTGCCGACGCCTACAAGTCCTCGGGCTTCAGACCCGTGTGCTTGGCGATGCGGGCGAGCATTCGCGGACCGACTTCTTCGCGATGATGAAATGCGAAGACGAAATCCGGCCAACCCGGCCGAGAAAGAGTGCGGTGTGAGCCGGATTGGCGCTTGATCGGTCAACCGATCCGATGGAGGGCGGCGAGTACGCGAGTGGCCTTCGACGAAGGCCGCTGACTCAGACGGTGGGGACAGAGACGCTGATGTCGACCAGGCGCG
Source organism: Burkholderiaceae bacterium (assembly GCA_035574095.1). Taxonomy (GTDB): domain Bacteria; phylum Pseudomonadota; class Gammaproteobacteria; order Burkholderiales; family Burkholderiaceae_F; genus JAKANT01. Next base: position 2,479 of record DATLZG010000279.1, read on the forward strand.
CCTCCCCGTGCTCGATACGCTCGGCGAGAACACGGAGAGCGAGAACCTGGGCCTTAGCCTGGGCTTCCTCAGGCGTACTGCCGTAGGCCATGACGCCCGGGAGCTCGGGCACCTCGGCCAGCCAACGGCCGTCCTCCTCGCGCTCGCACTCGATGCTGTACTTCAGGCGGCTCCGAATGTCGAGGCACGGTTCATTCTAGGCAGTCGTCGCTCGGAATGCCGAACGTTTGAGCCGAGCTGCGAGTGTAGGCGTGGCGCTTGGCCCGCAGGGCCGATGACATGAACGAAGGCATCGCAGGCTAGGTGCGAAGTCGGACCGAGTAAGCTCGAGCGAAGCGCTTTTAACAACGTGAGCGTTCAGCAGCGCCCGCCCGCGGGCGTCCGCTGCAACGCTTGAGCGTCAAACCAATGAGCTGCCGCGCACTAGCGTTTGCGCGCCTCCGAATCTTCCCGTACGGCCTCAGCGCGGTACTCCTCCGCCAATCGACCGAGCAGAGTCGAAGTGTACGTATGACTCACTGCTAGCGCCCGCTGCCACAACTCATACTGTGCCGCGAGCTGCCGTTCTTGCTCGCCGCCTTCGCCCAAGGAGCGCGACGTGATGCCGCGTAGATTCAGCTTGCCGACGAGAAACCCGTCCGCCAGCGCCTTGGAGCGATAGCGTTCAAGAACCTCACGTACGGACTCATGCGGCCAGACTCCATCCGTTCCGGCCGGCGAGCTCGCCAGAGCCTTTCCCAGGTGGTGGTCAACGATGCTTGAGTGACGCCTTTCTGCAGCCAGCTTGCGCATACGTTCAATAATCGCAACAAGCTCGCCGGCCGACGGCATTGCATGTGGCGAAGTGCTCGCGAAGGGTTTCCACTCATCCAGAATGCGCCATGCCCGCGTCGCCGCTGCCCGTTCGGCCTCAGAGGGCTCTGGCCGTCCTTCCCGAGCTTCGCCTTCCGGAGTGTATATGAGCGCCATCAGTTGCAGCAGCAGTTCGGGGTTAGAAATCAGGTGCTCGAAAATGACGAGGTCATACTCTGCCTGATGCTCCAAAACCCCGAAATAGATCCACTCAAGATGCATCAGCTCGCCCGGCTCGAGACGTTTAGAATCCGCAAGCGCCTTAATGAGACGGGCGATGTCATACGCCACGCGCTGGCCGTGGGCGGGATTAGCGTTCGCCTCAGCGACCCCCGCATTGAGTACCTCGACGACGAGCCGCACGTCTCCGTTGCCCGCCAGCCAGGCGTCTTTGGTATTCGCCGCCAGGAGATCAATTGCCGCTAAGGCCCGCCCTACCGAGAGGAGATTTCTTGCCGCCCGTTCAGCTTCGCGCGGACGGTCGAAAAGAGAAATATAGGTTTCCTTCCAGAAGGACTCGCGGCAGAGCGGACCGGCGGCATCGACTGCTTCCCAGATCTCCGGCGATGCGGGAAGTCCCTGGAGCATCGTTGCCGCCGCTTGGTCGGATATGAAATCCGGGCTTTCCGTTGAGCACCATCGGCACAAGAACCTTCCGGGTTCAGCTTCGTAGCGCGCACCGGAAAAGCCGCGCGCAAGATCTCGCTCTCGCTCGTCCGCGCTCGTGGCGCAGCGCCGGAGCAAGATGGGCTCAATTGCTTCCGCGCGAGAACTGCACCCGAGGAAGTAGCCCAGCATGCGGTGGTTCTCAAAACGAGGCAGTGCCGCAACCAGGATATTCAAATCTAAGCTCGCGAGCCTTTCTGCGGCCGCAGCCTGTGCCCTGCTGGTCTTCTCCTGCTCTTCGAGCCATTCGAGCGCAACATCCATCGGTCGCTCGACGTGGAAAGCGAAAAGCCATGCGAGCTGACTGATCGGGTCCTCGGGAGTGAGTCTCGCGTAAAGAGCCTCTAGGCGATTGAGGACTTTCCTCGGATACACCCATTCGACCTTTTCCTTCGCGCTGAATTGGTTGTGGTGATGCAGGAGCTTACGAAGCAGCGACCAGAACAACAACCGATCGTCGCCCTGAACCTTGCTGCCGAATTCCTCTGCTCCGCGCAGGACGCGTTCCTTGAGAGGCGGCACAAAGGAATTCAGGCTCGACAGCAGGAAGTGCCAACGCTCCGCGTCACCCCCAGCGAGTTCAAGCAGCCGCTCCGAGATGTCCTTAATCTCCGCCCAGTAATCCGCGATGAGCACCGGCTTCCGTTCTTCCCCTGGCGTCCACATGCGCAGCGTTGGCCGTGCGGTCGGCGTGCTGAACCTCGTCTCGTTGGGCATCAGAGATTTGCCGAGCTCCCACGCCACTGTCGGAAACTCCTGTGCGATCCGCATTAAGAGTTGGGTGCGCTGAGTGGTTGCGGCACTGCACTGAGGTTGCCAAGGCAGAAGCATGTCGGTCAGCGAGCGCCGAGGGCGGTTGCTCCAGCGACCGCCCGGATCGTGTTCAGCAAGCGCCGCGAGAACGAGTGCTACACGGCCCACATACTCCGGCGCCCAAGCAAGCAGCTCCAGCGCCCACAGGAGATCTGCGTGAAGACACTCGCCGTGTTCGCCTTCTTCTTCGAACAGATCACAGACCTGGGGATCGGCCTGGGTCAGATCAGCCTCGAGGGCGCTCAAAAACTGGTCGGGCGCGGCCTCTGCAAGTTCTTGCAACTCTCCGCGAATGCGTCTCCAAAAGCCCGCCTCGCCACGCCTTTCAAACAACCGATGGCAGGCGTCATCAATCCAGCCCTGGGCTCGCTGACCGGCGTAACAAGCAGAATCGTCCCGACCGAGCACTGCTGCGTGCAGCAACCCGCCAACGAGACCAATTCGCAGATGGCTTGAGTGTGCTCGGCGCTTGCCGTGGACGTTGGCCATCCAGCGCTCCTCGGGCGCGAGGTCGAAGCGCGGATCTGGCTCCAAAAGAACGTCATGCGCGGACTGCAGGAACACCTTTAGCTGGCGCGTCGTGAGTGCTGGCTCCAGTAGCTTCCACGCCGTCGGCCGCGCATAGACTTTCCACACTGTTCCGGCACGCCTGATCAACGGCGACGGGCCCGACTGGAACGGCGTTAGAGCGCGTACGAACTGCTCGTACTCAACGCCGGCAGTCGCTGAAACGATGGCCTTGTCCGGCTCGAACGATTCGTCCCATTCCCCGATGAGAATCGCCGCGGCCACGTTCACTCCTACCGCAGGGGCTGCCCACGCGGGCACCGCTGGAGGCACAGCGAGCAACGTGTGACGCACGCGTTCGAGGTATCCCCCTGCTTCCCGGCAGCGCTCGTAGGCGACATTGCGTTCCAGTCCCCGTTTGGCGAGATACTCGACAAGTACCGGAACAGGCTGCGCGCCAAGCTCTAAGGAGTTCGCTGCGCCGCTGCTGCGGCTCGCGCTGACTTTGACGAAGTGATGCGGGTTGCTAGCTCCCGGAAGTGCTCCGGAAGCGACGACGATCAACGGACGCTCCGAGACCGCACTAATGCGAGGACCAGCCTCTGAATCGACCCAGATCGCGCGAGCCCAAAGCGAATCGCGCTGGTGCTCGGGTAAGGACTCGATGCACGCGCCGACAAACGCGGTTGCCTCCTCGACAGTCGTCGCCGAGATCTCGATAACGAGCGGCGGACCCTGCAAGAGAGCAAGCAGCTTTGACCGCTCGGAATCGCGCCCGACGAGAAGCCCCGAAAGATCGAGCGCGGGCTTGGTGGCAGTCCTGAAAGCGTCGCATACCACTTCCAAGGCGCGGGCACCTGGTGGCATGACTCCCAGCACCGGCGCAAGCCACGCCGCGACAGCTGGGGCACTTTCCAGCCACTGCGAGAAGATTTCTGCATCGAAGGCAAGGACATCCTTCCACTTGCGTTCAGCGCGTTTCTCCCGCGCCCACTCGTCCCTACCGGGCCAGCGGCGCGGTGTTGCAAAGATGAAAGTCGCCTGACGCGGATCGACACCGAGCGGATTGCCCGTACGCTTGGCGTAATCGTCGTTCGCTTTGGCGCCCGGATCGTGACCCGTGCCGAGCTCCCAAGCCGAAAACCCGGCCGGAACAAATGGCGCAGCCTCTTCCGCGAGCACCTTCCCGTCCCATCCGGCTAGGCGTACAGCTTCATCAGCTGGAAAGTCGATCTGCTCGAGTCCGCGCGCAGTCGAATGCACGAGTAGCCGAACAAGCCTGGGAAACTCGTGTGCAGCCGTAATGCGCGACGCCCAGCGGTCAAGGTCATTTGCTCTAATTAACCCGATCATGTCCTCCACTTGTAATCTGTAGAGATTCGGGGAGGCTTGGTACCTTTCCTCTTGATGCTCTGCGCAATTTCACTGCTACCGCAGCCAGCGGATAACCTGGCGCGGTAGCGGCTAACCTGGAACAAGCAGCCGGTGAATCTGCCCTGCTGTTCGTTGGGATGCGCGCTGCGAGCACGGGTTTCTGCGCATACGAACCCGGGCAGCGAAACCCGCCACCGATGCGTGAACCGGTTGCCCTGCCGCCGGGTTCATGGCTCACGAACACTGCCCCGTAAACCCGCACGCGGTGCAGAACTCGCAGCCGTCGCGCTTGATCAGGGCGGCGGCGTGGCAGTTCGGGCAGACCTTGCCCTTGATCGGCGGCGTCTCGTGCTCGATCACCTGCACCGGGTCGGGCAGCGCGAGGATGCCGGCGCTCTGAATGGCGCGGCCGTCGTCGTCGAGGATGCCGAGCACCTTGTAGCGGTGCAGCAGCAGCGTGGCGATGTAGGCGACCGTGCTCGGATACAGCGCGGAGCGCTCTTCGCCCGGCACCGGTGCCCAGAACTCGCCGTTCTGCTCGCCGAAGTTCAGCAGCTTTTTCAGCTTCAGCCCGATCCAGTTGGCGTCCACGACGCGCATGTCGAGCGAGATCAGCTTGCACAGGCCGTCGAGGACTTTCGGATACTCGCCGGCCAGCCAGATCGAGTAGGGGCGGCGGCTGCCGTCGGGCAGTTGCAGCTCCTTGACGCCGAGCACGAAGTCGTCGCCGGTGTTCGGATTGACGATGTCCACCGTCCAGCTCATCGTGCCGAGCGGCCCGGCCTTCGGCTCCTTCTTGCTGAACAGCGCGTCCATCACCGGCGTGGGCAGCGGCACCAGTTGCTGCGCGGGGTCCTGGAACACGCCCAACTGCTCACAGCGCCAGCGCACGATGTTGGCGAACGCGGCCACCACGCCCGGCTGCCAGACGCGCCGGCCGTCGGGCGGCATCGGCAGCCAGAAGCCCTGTTCGTCGCGCACCTTGGCCAGTGCGTCGAGCTTCATCTTCAGCCACGCGCGGTCCTCCGAGCGCATGTCCATCGACAGGGTCTTGGCGATCGCTCCGAGCCCGCGCGGCTGCTCGGCGCCGTTGACCCACACCTCGAACGGCAGCGGCGGATCTCCCACCTGGCCGATGAAAATGGCGAACTTTTCCTTGCGCTCGGGAATCTCGACCATGTAGCTCCAGGCGAGATTGCCTTCCGGCAGCTCGGGACGGCCCGGCCATTTGAGGCTGGCGAGCGCTGGCCGCGGCGTGGAATCCAGCCGCACGCGGCGGTCGGGGTCGTCCTTCAAATCCTGCGGAACGGCCCCGGCCTTGGAGTCTTTCTTGACCTCCAGCACCGAGCCGATCACGTTGTTCGGCCGGTAGGTGGTGATGCCCTTCAGGCCCGCCTTCCATGCCTCCAGATAGAGGTTGCGGAAGTCGTCGAACGGATAGTCCTCCGGCACGTTCACCGTCTTGCTGACGGCGGCGTCGATATACGGCTGCACGGCGGCGATCATCAGCATGTGATCGCGCGCGCTCATCTCCAGCGCGTTGACGAAGGCGGGCGGCAAGTGGTGCGGATCGCCGCCCAGATGCTTGTACAGGCGATACGCGTAGTCCTCGACCACGTACTCCTGCTTGGAGCCGTCCGGCATGCGCTTCTTGCGGATGTACGTCCAGGAGAAGGTCGGTTCGATACCGCCGGAGGCGTTGCCGGCGAACGCGAGCGAAATCGTGCCGGTCGGCGCGATCGACAGCAGGTGCGAGTTGCGGATGCCGTGCTTGCGGATTTTGTCCTTCAGTTCGTCCGGCAGGCGCGACGCGCAGTGCGGCGCGGCCAGGTACTTGTCGGCGTCGAACAGCGGAAACGCGCCCTTCTCCTGCGCCAGCTCGACCGACGATTCGTAGGCGGCGTCGCGCATCGCGCGCGCGATTTCGGCCGCCAGCGCGCGCGCCGGCTCGCTGTCGTAGCGCAGGTTCAGCATCGTCAGCGCATTGCCCAGGCCGGTGAAGCCCAGCCCGACGCGGCGCTTGTTCATCGCCTCGCGCTGCTGTTCGGGCAGCGGCCACAGCGTGGCGTCCAGCACGTCGTCCAGCGCGCGGATCGCCACCTTGACCACGCTGCGGAAGCGCGCGAAGTCGAAACTCGCGGTATCCGCGAACGGATCCTGCACGAAGCGCACCAGGTTGATCGAGCCCAGGCAGCAGCAGCCGTAGGGCGGTAAAGGCTGCTCGCCGCACGGGTTGGTGGCCGCGATCGTCTCGCAGTAGGAGAGGTTGGTGTCCTGGTTCACGCGGTCGATGAACACCACGCCCGGCTCGGCGTGGTCGTACGTCGAGTGCATGATCTGGTCGAACAGTTCGCGTGCGCGCACGCGCCGATAGACCCAGGTGCCGTCGGGGCGCTGGTAGCAGCCGGTCTTGTCGAACGGCTCGGCCGCA
>DATLZG010000280.1:0-5544 GCA_035574095.1 Burkholderiaceae bacterium
CCAGCCGGCGCCCCGGGCGCCCCCGTCGCGTCCCAGATGTTCCGTTCTGCCAGGATCCGCGACGCCTTGGCGGCCTCAGCAGTCGCGAGCGCCGGCAGCTTCCACTCGATCGCGCCGTCTGTTTCGCGCGGCATCTCCGGCAACGCCTTCGCCAGCCAGCCTCCAGCGGCCGCTAGCAGGCATGCAGCCGCCAGCAGCAGCACCGGCGCGGCGCGGTGCTTGAAGCGATCCGTGTTCACGACTTGCGGTCTCCCGTTGGCGTCGACACGCGCGCAACCGACGCTACGATCATGTCCACGCGCGGCACCGGGCGTTGTCTGACCGTGATGCTTTCGACAACTGCATAGCGGTCGCCGCCGAGGATCTTGTCAAGGACGCGCTCCAACGTTCCGGGCACGAATGCGAATGCCACGTTCAGTCGAAGCACCAACATGCCTTCCGGAAGCGCGGGCCCGGTCGGTGCTGCCCCCGGCGCGGCGGTGCCGGGGGCTACTGCCGAAACCACGTTGGTCACGCTGGCCTTGGCGTCGACGAGCTGGCGGTTCATCCAGTCGACGAACGCCGCCTCCGCCGCGCCCGCGCTAGCCGCATGCCAGAGGCGAGACTCCAAATCGGCGCGCAGCGAGCGCGCGGCATGCGCACGCTCCATCCACACCGTATCGTTCGCGCGCGCGGCGATCGCGGCTACGCGCGCCTGCTCGCGTGCGACGGCAGCCGCCTTCGCGCGCAGCGCCGCCCGCGCATCAAGCAACACCGACACGGCGACGAGCGCTACAGCGGCCGCGATCCCCCAGCGCAGCCGTGCGTTGGTTCTGAGTTCGTCAAGCATCACGGGGCCGTTGGCGGCTTGGCACGTACGTTGGCAGTCACGTTAACGACTCGCCCGCCGCTCTCGGTACTCGCCTTGGCGTTGACGAGCCAACTGGAGCCGTTAAGCCGTTCGACGAGATTGCTGATCGGCGGATGCGGCGCACTTGCCGACAGCCGCGCACGCAGCACACCATCCCGAAGTTCGAGTTCCGCCACGGTCAATCCGTCGGCTGGCAGCGCCTCAGCGAGGTCGGCCAGTACGAGTCGCGGATCCGGGTACTTGGCGACCGCAGAAATCGCTTCCACCACGCGCGCGTCGTCAAGCGCCGCGCGTCGAGCTTCCATCACGGGTGCGGCCTCGCGCGTCAGGCGCTCGTACTCGGCTGCGACGCGCCGCGCCTCCCACTCCAGCTTGAGCCATGCGCCGCCCAACCAGCCTGACCACAGCAGCAGTGCCGTACCCAGCAGTGCGTACGCACCCTTCTCGACATCGCGGCGTGCCGCTCCCGGCCCGCCGGGCAGCGCGTTGGTGGCCCATGGCACGCGCAGTCGCGGGGGATGCTGAACCGCCGGAGGTACCGTACGGCTGACGTCCGCAGCCGCAGGACCAAGCTGCCGCGCGAACAGCGACCACTCCGCTGGGCTTGGCTCGTGCGGCCACCACTGGCTCGCCACGATCACACCGCCCTCCCAGCGCTGTGCCTCGACGCCGTCTGCACACGCGACCAGCCGCAAACCGTCGATGGCGGGCGAATACATCAACGTCTCCGGGACGACCCACAGGTCTTCGGTGTTCAGCCCCTGCGACGCCGCTGCGCGCTCGACTTCGGCGTTGTCCCAGTACCACACGGTCGCGCGCGTCTTCGACGCAACAAGGTAGGCGCCGGTCTCGGCAAACGGGCTTAACTGGCGCAGTTGCAGCTCCGCAGCCGCCACCTGCTTGCGTTGCGCCACCGGCGGGAGCTCAATGCTCGCAGCGCGGCACAGCCCCCGCGAAAGTATCCACAGCGCCTGCGGCCCCGGCAGAAGGGATCCGGCACTGACCCGTGGCGTATCGATTGCCTCAACGCCCGACAAACGGTGCAAGTACGTCGGGCATCTCTTCAGACGGAGTAGAAATGCGGCCGGGGAGGTTCGGAATTTTTCGCTCATCAGGCCCAGACGCAGACGCCGGGCGCGCGACTCGATACGCGTAGTCGATGCGCCACGGCCCCTGCGGGTCGCGCGGTGTCAGCGTGACAGAATACCGCATTGCCCAGCTTGCCTTGGGCGCGTAGTGAGTGACACGTAACGTCGGCGCTGGCATCACGAGCGTCGGGAGGAACATCGTGCCGGACGGAGCGCCGCCAAGCCGCATGAAATCCAGCTCAAACAGCGTCCGCTCCTTGCGCAGCGCCATCAGCACGCCTGCGCTCTCGCGGGTCACGCCCGGCACGCTGAGCAACACTTCAAGGGGCGCTGTGTTCGGGTTGAAGCCCGTGACTCGCGCGGTCGTCGTCAGCGCCTCGACCGAGCGTTCGCCCCACAACTCCGTGCGGTCCGCCCAGCCGAGGACATTGCGCAGGTCCAGCGGAGTCGAAAGAATGGCGTTGCGCGGCGGCGGCATGTGGGCAGCCGCGTACTCGGACGCTTCCGCGCCGTTAAGCCGGCGCAGATCGTCATCGTCGATGTAGTCGCGCAGCGTATCGTTCAGGCGCGCGGCCTCGAGCGGCGGGACATCCAGCGCCTGCAGAAAGCGCACCAACCGATCTTCCGGCATGTAGTTGAGATTGAACAGCCCGCGCGTGTCCTGCAGGCTCACGAGCGTGCCGCGGTCGCCGCGGTAGATCGTGTCATCGACGCGAATCTGGTTCGGCTCGACGCCGACGCCCGCGAAGGTCATCGGATTGGTCAGCAGGCGGTAGAGCACGTCAGCGTGCGTGTCGGCAAAGCCGAGGATTGCGTCGAGCCGCTCGTTGCGCGCCTGCGCCAGCCGCAGCTCCGCCAGCGTGCGCTCGAACAGGAAGCCGAGCACCACTGCCAGGATCGCGAGCGTCAGCAGCGTCAGCGCGAGAACGAAGCCGCGCTCGCGACGCGAAACGCGCGGTGGGCGGCTAGCGCGGAACACCGCCGCCCCCGATCACCTGGTCGAGCCGCAGCGGCGTGCGCCGATCACCCGCGACCGCCGTGTACACGAGCAGCGGCCCCGCGTGCACGGGACGCGCTTTCAACACGATTACGCGCGGCAGTTGATGGTGCGTGCCGCCGACGGGTGGCCACGACTCATGGCTTTGCCCGGCCTCGTCCAGATACGTGAACTCCCCACTGCGACTCGGCCAGGCGAGCAGCGTCGTGGCCTTCGCTGATCCGGCGACCACGACGTTTAGGCGCGTTTCATCAGCGGCCGCGTCGTAGTCCAGCTCGAACGTCACCGGCAAGGTGGCGCCGAGGTTTTCAGTCGGTGCGCCGGTGGTCAGCCCGGAGAATCGTCGCGCGCTGCCGGTGAAGACGTGCGCGCCTTCCGGACGCTCCGGTTGCAGGCCCGCTACCGCCTCGCGATACCACTGCAGGCGCATCGCTTCGACGGCCTGCGCGGTCATGTCGGCGCGCGAACGGCGCAGCATGTCGAGCCCCATCCACAGCGCCTGCGTCAGGATCGTCATCAGCAGGCTCACGATGACGAGGACGACGATCACCTCGAGGAGCGTGAATCCGCGCGCAGTGCGCCGCTCAGCGAAACGGCAGCGGCGAAAGCTCGCGCACACGTCGGTACCCCACCTGCTTGACCTCGAACTGCTGCCAACCCGGTTGATCGTCCAGGTCCAGCGTTATGAGGATTCGATACAGCGCGACCCGGTACGGGCCGATGCCCGTCGGGTACTCGACCGCGTCGGTCGGCCCCGCAAGTTCGGCAGCCCGCCAGCGCAGCTGGTAACGCCCGAGCTGCTGTACACCTTCGGGACGCTCCATCGGATTGACGGTTTTCATGAATTCGAGTGCGTTCAGCGTCGCCTCCTGGCGCGCGGTCTCGTCCTGGATGCGGCCGAGCGTGCGCTGGATCGACGCGGCCCAGGTGAACAGCGCCGTGCCGAGAATGCCGACGACGGCGAGCGCGACGATCGCCTCCAGCAGGCTAAAGCCGGCCTGCGACGGTGGCTGCCGGGCGGACTTCACAAGCGGGGGCATCGAGACCGATCTCGAACTGCTCGCCGGACGGCGAACGCAGGCGCACCGTACCGCCGCTGCACATGCCGACGAAGTTGAAGCGGATCGGTCGCTCGGTACTCAACTGCCAGCCCGACGGCAGCGCAATCAACGGCTGGCCATCGGGCAGCACGCGAGCAACCGAGTCGGCCGACAGCACAAATGCTACGCCGAGCGCCTGCGCGCGCAGGCTCAGCGCGGCAAGCTGCGCGACGATGGCGTCGCGCTCGCCGCGCGCGGTTACCGATTGATACGTGCGGTAAAGCTGCGGCGCCGCCAGTGCCGCCAGCAGCGAAAGCACCGCGAGCACCACCAGCACCTCGAGCAGCGTGAAGCCGCGCAGGGGGCGTTGCGGCTGCTTCGGCAACTCAGGGCGGCAAGAGTCCGATGTCGGCATCCGCGCCCTCGCCGCCGCGCTTTCCGTCGGCGCCGAGCGAGTACAGGGCGTACGGCCTTCCTTCGGCACCAGGCACCGCGTACTGGTACTTGTTGCCCCACGGATCGACCGGCACCGCGTCATCCAGATAAGGCCCTTTCCAGCGTGGCCGAACGGCGTCATTCGGCGCCTTGACGAGGGCATCCAGTCCTTCGTTGGTTGCCGGCAGGGAGCCGACGTCGAGCCGGTAGGTCTCCAGCGCGCCGCGCAGCAATTTGATCTGCGCTTCTGCGGCCTGGACTTTCGATGTCTCGACGCGCCCGAACAGCCGCGGTCCCACGAGCCCGACCAGCAGCCCGATAATCACCAGCACCACGAGCATCTCGAGCAGCGTGAAGCCGCGCTGGCGCGGACCGGAAGGGACGTGACTCATACCGCGAGGTTGCTGAGGCTCGTAATAGCCATAACGATCGACACCATGATCATAGCAACCACCCCTCCGATCACGAGGATCGCGGCCGGTTCGAGCAAGGCGAGAAAGCGCTTCATTCGCAGCCGCGCGGCATTCTGATGCAGCGTGGCCACCGTGTGCAGCATGCGCGCCAGCTCCCCCGAGCGCTCGCCGACGCGAACTGTGCTCGCCGCGAGGCTCGTCATCGCACCGTGTGCCTCGACCGCGTCGGCGAGCCGTTTACCAGCGCGCACGTCGGTCAGCGCCAGGCCGAGTGCGCCACGGGTGGTCGTCAATTGCGCCGACTCGCGTGCAAGCTCGATGGCGCGAATCATCGGCACTCGACTCTCGAGCAGCGTGGCCAGCATCGAGGTCCAGCGCGCCGTGTCGAGTTCGCGCAGCCACTCGCCAACTAGCGGCAGCCCTGCAGAAAAGTCGACGAACCGCCGCCGCGTTGCCGGATTGCCCAGCGCGATTGCAATGCTCGCACCGAGCGCCGCGGCGCCGATTAGCAACCACCACTGGTGCTCGCGCAAAAACACACCCGACTCAATAACCCAGCGTGAAAAGTCCGGTATCTGAACACGCGGATTGCGAATCAGCGGCGCGAAGCGTGGAACGACGAACAGAAATACTGTCAGCGTAGCCACGATTCCGCTGACGACGAGGATCGCCGGATAAATCAGCGCGCTCTTCAGGTCTTGGCGGACGGCCGCCTCGTAGT
>DATLZG010000281.1:0-2646 GCA_035574095.1 Burkholderiaceae bacterium
GGCGGCGGTGATCGTGACCGCGGGCGCGTTGGTGGCGTGGGCCGGGTCGCTGACGCTGTTCCATCTGGTGGCGCTGTTGCTGGTGGCCGGCATCGGCTCCAATTACGCGATGTTCTTCGCGCGCCTGCCGGCGGCAGCCGAGGCGCGCCGCGCCACCCTCGGCTCGGTGCTGCTGGCCGCCGCCACCACGTTTCTCGCCTTCGCGCTGCTGGCGACGTCGGCCACCCCCGTTTTGCATATGATTGGCGCGACGGTCGCCATCGGCGCGGTCGCGGCGCTCGCAGCGAGCGCCGCCTGCGCGGCGGTCGAACCGTCGTCCTGAGGTTCAGTTGCAGCGCGAACCGATCGTCGTCAGCGACTTCACCGCGACCACCGCCGTCGGCCGCGGGCGCGGTGCGCTGCTCGAGGCCTTGCGCACCCGGCGCGGGGCCCTGAAACCCTGCGTGTTCGCGCCGCCGGAACTCGCGCCGTTCGGCGGCGTGCATCGGCTCGACACCTATATCGGCGAAGTCGAGGGCCTGCACGAAGTCGCGTTGCCGGAAACGCTGGCGCGTTATGAATGCCGCAACAACCGGCTCGCGTATCTGGCCTTGCTGCAGGACGACTTCCTGGCGCAGGCGCGGCGCTTGAAAGAGCAGTACGGCGCCGAACGCGTCGCGGTGATCCTCGGCACCAGCACGTCGGGCCTGCTGCAATCGGAGTGGGCTTACCACGTGCGCGCCGGCCACGGGGCGCTGCCGGCTGCGTTCGACTACGCGGCGACGCTGAACTGCTATTCGCTGGCTTCGTTCGTCACCGCGCTCACCGGATTGGCCGGACCGGCGCACGTGATCTCCACCGCCTGCTCGTCCAGCGCCAAGGTGTTCGCCACCGCTGCGCGGCTGATGCAGGCGGGGCTGGCCGACGCGGCGCTGGTCGGCGGCGTCGATTCGTTGTGTTTGACCACGCTGTACGGCTTCGGCGCGCTGGAGTTGCTGTCGCGCGCGGTGTGCAAGCCGTACGCGCCCGATCGCAGCGGCATCTCGATCGGCGAAGGAGGGGGCTTCGCGATCCTAGAACGCGAAAGCCGCGCGCCGCGCGCGGTCGCGCGGCTGGCCGGCTGGGGCGAGTCGAGCGACGCGCACCACATGTCGTCGCCGCATCCGGACGGCTTGGGCGCGCAAATGGCGATGCGCGCGGCGCTCGAACGCGCCGGCCTGCAGCCGGAGGACATCGGTTACATCAACCTGCACGGCACCGCCACGCGCGCCAATGATGTCGCCGAGGGACGCGCGGTGGCCGCGATCTTCGGCACCGAGGTTCCCACCAGTTCGACCAAAGCCTGGTTCGGCCATCTGTTGGGGGCGGCCGGCATCGCGGAGGCGGCGGTCACGCTGCTGGCGCTCGCCGAAGGCTTCGCGCCGGGCACGCTGAACACCGAAGAGAAAGACCCGGCCTGCCCGAACCGGCTGCTGCTCGACAACCTCGAGGTGCGGCTCGACTACGCGCTGACCAACTCGTTCGGTTTCGGCGGCAGCAATTGCAGCCTGATCTTCGAAGCGGTGGCGCGATGAGGCTGTACGTCGCCGGCATCGGCGTGTGGTCGCCGCGGCTGCCGTCCTGGCCGGCGTGCCGCACGCGGCTCGCCGGCGGCGCGGTGGACGCCGGCGAGAACAAGTTGCCGAAGGCCGAGTGGCTGCCGCCGGTGGAGCGGCGGCGCGCCACGCTCAGCACCCGCGTCGTGCTGACGGTCACGCAGGAGGCGCTGACGGCGGCGAACTGGAGCCCGGCGCAGTTGCCGACCGTGTTCGCATCCAGTTCCGGCAGTCCCGACATCACCGACGAGCTGTGCGCAGCGCTCGCCGCCGGCGACACGCAGATCTCGCCGACGCGCTTTCACAACTCGGTGCACAACGCGGCCGCCGGCTACTACTCGATCGCGGTCGGCTGCCGTGCGCCGTCGACCAGCCTCGCCGCCTACGACGCCAGCGCGGTCGCGGGCTTGATCGAAGCGGCGGCGCTGGCGGCGGCCGACGCCACGCCGGTGCTGTTCTGTTCGTTCGACGTGCCGTATACGGGCCCGCTGGCGTTGGCCCGGCCCGTGGTCGACCCGTGGGGGGTGGCGCTGGCGCTCGCGCCGGAGCCGGCGCCGGGCAGTATCGCGCGGCTCGACCTCGCGTGGTCGGGCCAGGCGTCGGCTGCGGAATCGGCGTGCAGCGACGCCGACCTCGAGTACACGCGGTCGCACAACCCGAGCGCGCGCCTGCTGCCGCTGCTCGCGCTGTTGGCGGGGCCGAGCGCGGGCAGCGCGGTCTTCGCCGCCGCGCCGCACGGCCAACTGCGCATCGACGTCACGCCGTGCTGACCGCGCTCGACCACCTGCTGCCGCACGCCGGCAGCATGCGCTTGCTCGCGGCCGTGCGCGCGTGGGATCAAACGACGATCGAATGCGTGGCGCACAGCCACCGCGATGCGGACAACCCGTTGCGCATCGCCGGCAGCCTGCCGGCGGCCTGCGGACTCGAGTACGGCGCGCAGGCGATGGCGATCCACGGCGCGTTGATCGCGCAACGCGCGGCCAAACCGCGCGTCGGGCTGCTGGTGGCGGCGCACGAGCTGCGCTGGTCGGTGCCGCGGCTGGACACGATCGAAGAGGAACTGATCGTG
>DATLZG010000282.1:0-6122 GCA_035574095.1 Burkholderiaceae bacterium
TTTTCCGGCGCTGTCGGCGGCGGCGCCGGAGGAGATCCTGCAGCAATACCGGCTGCACGTCGGTGGTGTGGAGCGTGTGGCCGACATCGAATGCCAGGTGCTGCACCTGCAGCCCAAGGATGCGCTGCGCTTTGGCTACCGGTTGTGGGTCGATCGGACGAGCGGCCTGCTGTTGCGTGCGCAGATGCTGGACGAACGCGAAGAAGTGATCGAACAGCTCGCGTTCACGGAGGTACGGGTCGGCGAGCGCTTCGATCCCGCGCGCCTGAAACCGAGCTGGCCGACCGAAGGCTGGAGCATCGAACGCGTCGAAGCGCAGCCGGTGGACTTCGGCAAGCTCGGCTGGGCGCTGGTCGTGCCCGACGGATTCCGTCAATTGAGCGCGGTGAAACGGCGTATCACACGCAGCGCGGCCGGCGCAGCGATACACGCCGTTTACTCCGATGGGCTGGCCACTTTCTCCGTGTTCATCGAACCTGGCCGCAGCGCTACGGCGACCGGCGCCACACCGCCACGCGGGGCGACGAACGGCTACATCCACCGCGTCGGCGACGCGCTGGTGACCGTCGTCGGCGAGGTGCCGATGGCGACCGTGCGCAGCGTCGCTCTCTCGGTCGAAGCCCGCGCCACGCGCTAGTTTTTCACAGGGAAGCAGAAGAATGATCCGATACACCCATCGTATGTGCGCCGCCCTCGTCGTGGCGCTGGCGGCCGCGGCCGCCTCCGCGCAGGCCGTGCAGTTGCCGGATTTCACCGAATTGGTGGAGCGGACCGGGCCGGCGGTGGTCAACATCCGCACGACCGCGCGCGTCAGCGTCGCGCAGGGAGTGCCGCAGCTGCCGGACCTGGAAGAGGGCGATCCGATGCTGGAGTTCTTTCGCCGTTTCTTCCCGCAGCCCGGCCCTGTGCCGCGGCCGGGCCCGCGCGGGCCGCGCGAGCGCGAAGTGCCGCGCGGATTGGGGTCCGGCTTCGTCATCTCGAGCGACGGCTACGTGCTGACCAACCACCACGTCGTCGACGGTGCCGACGAGATCCTGGTCACGCTGACCGATCGGCGCGAGTTCAAGGGCAAGCTGATCGGCTCCGACCGTCGCACCGACGTGGCGCTGGTGAAGATCGACGCCAGCGGGCTGCCGACGGTGAAGATCGGCGATCCGAACAAGGTGAAGGTCGGCGAGTGGGTGATTGCGATCGGCTCGCCGTTCGGGCTCGACAACACGGTGACGGCCGGCATCGTCAGCGCGAAGGGACGCGAGACCGGGGAGTACCTGCCGTTCATCCAGACCGACGTCGCGGTCAACCCAGGCAACTCGGGCGGGCCGCTGATCAATATGCGCGGCGAAGTGATCGGCATCAACTCGCAAATCTTCACGACGTCGGGCGCGTACGCGGGCATCTCGTTCGCGATTCCGATCGACGAAGCGATGAACGTGGCCGAGCAGTTGCGCACGGTCGGGCGCGTGATCCGCGGCCGCATCGGTGTCGCCATCGGCGACGTCAGCAAAGACGTGGCGGAAGCGATCGGCCTCGGGCGGCCGCGCGGCGCCCTCGTCAGCACGGTCGAGCGCGACAGTCCGGCGGAGAAAGCGGGCGTGGAGCCGGGCGACGTGATCCTGCGTTTCGCCGGCCGCGACATCGAGCGTTCGAGCGACCTGCCGCGTATCGTCGGTGGTACCAAGCCCGGTACGCGTGTGGCGATGCAGGTGTTCCGCAAGGGCAAGACCGTCGACCTGCAGGTGACGGTCGCGGAACTGCCGGCCGACCGCCCGGTAGCCCGCCGCGGCGCCGACACACCGCGCGCAGGCGCCGCGAATTCGCTGGGCCTGGTGGTGTCCGACGTGCCGCCGGAACGGCTGAAGGAGCTGCGACTGCGCGGCGGAGTCCAGGTCGACTCGGTGGACGGGGCGGCGGCGCGCGTCGGCGTGCGTCCGGGCGATCTGATTCTGGCGATCAACAACGTCGAGGTGACGAGCGCCAAGCAATTCAACGATCTGGTCGCCAAGCTCGACCCGAAGAACCGCGTACTGCTGCTGGTCCGCCGCGGCGACCAGACCACGTTCCTGGTCATCCGTCCGAGCGACCGGTGATGCGTCGCGTGGCCGTCCACTGCCTCGGCTGCAACCCCGGAGGGAATTCGGACCGCCGGGCGGCGACGCGACCATGCGGAGCGGCGCGCTAGAATCCGCCGCCTTTTGAGTAGGCAGGGGGTGGCTCCAAGTGCACCCCCTTTTCTGTTGCCCGTTTGAGTCGCGTCTGCGGCCGGTCCGCGTGGCGCGCCGATCGTCGCCGCAACAGCGCATCCGGTCTCGGTAGCGATGCAGCACATCCGCAACTTTTCCATCATCGCCCACATCGATCACGGCAAGTCGACGCTGGCCGATCGCCTGATTCAGCGTTGCGGCGGCCTGTCCGAACGCGAGATGGAAGACCAGGTGCTCGACTCGATGGACTTGGAGCGCGAACGCGGCATCACGATCAAGGCGCAGACCGCCGTGCTCGAGTACACGGCGCGCGACGGGCGCGTCTACGAACTCAACCTGATCGACACGCCGGGGCACGTCGACTTCAGTTACGAAGTCAGCCGTTCACTGTCGGCCTGCGAGGGTGCGTTGCTGGTCGTCGATGCCTCGCAGGGCGTGGAGGCGCAGACGGTGGCCAACTGCTACACCGCCATCGAACTGGGCGTCGAAGTGATCCCGGTGCTGAACAAAATGGACTTGCCGCAGGCCAATCCCGAGCAGGCGATCGCCGAGATCGAGGATGTGATCGGTATCGCCGCCCAGGACGCCATCCGCGCCAGCGCCAAGACCGGCGTCGGCGTGGACGAGATTCTGGAGCGTGTGATCGAGCGTGTGCCGCCGCCGAAGGGCGACCCCGACGCGCCGCTGCAGGCGCTGATCATCGACTCGTGGTTCGACAACTACGTCGGCGTGGTGATGCTGGTGCGCGTGGTCAATGGCACGATCCGGCCGCGGGACAAGATTCTGCTGATGGCGACCGGGGCCGTGCACCTGGTCGAGCAGGTCGGCGTGTTCACGCCGAAGTCGCGTGCGCGCGAGCTGCTGAGCGCCGGCGAAGTCGGCTTCGTGGTCGCCGGCATCAAGGAACTGCGCGATGCGCGCGTGGGCGACACCGTCACGCACGAGCGCAAGCCGGCGGCGGCGCCGCTGCCGGGTTTCAAGGAGGTCAAGCCGCAGGTGTTCGCCGGCCTGTATCCGGTCGAGTCGAACCAGTACGAGGCGCTGCGCGACGCGCTGACCAAGTTGCAGTTGAACGACGCCGCGCTGCACTTCGAGCCGGAAGTGTCGCAGGCGCTCGGCTTCGGTTTCCGCTGCGGATTCCTCGGTCTGCTGCACATGGACATCGTGCAGGAGCGGCTCGAGCGCGAGTACGACATGGACCTGATCACCACCGCACCGTCGGTGGTGTACGAAGTCGTGCTGCGCGACGGTTCGGTGCTGCAGGTCGAGAACCCGTCGAAGATGCCCGATCCGGCACGGATCGAGGAGATCCGCGAGCCGATCGTCACGGTCACGATCTTCGTGCCGCAGGAATACGTCGGCGGCGTGATGACGCTGTGCACGAGCAAGCGCGGCGTGCAGGTCAACATGGCGTATCACGGGCGCCAGGTGCATCTGACTTACGAACTGCCGCTGGCCGAGATCGTGCTCGACTTCTTCGACAAGCTGAAGTCGATCTCGCGCGGATACGCGTCGATGGATTACGAGTTCAAGGAGTACCGCGCGGCCGACGTGGTCAAGGTCGACATGCTGATCAACGGCGACCGCATCGATGCGCTGTCGATCATCGTGCACCGGGCCAACGCCCCGTACCGTGCGCGTGAGATCGCGGCCAAGATGCGCGAGCTGATCCCGCGCCAGATGTACGACGTCGCAATTCAGGCCGCGATCGGCAGCAACATCATCGCGCGCGAGAACATCAAGGCGCTGCGCAAGAATGTGCTCGCCAAATGTTACGGCGGCGACGTCACGCGCAAGAAGAAGCTGTTGGAAAAACAGAAGGCCGGCAAGAAGCGCATGAAGCAGGTCGGCACGGTGGAGATTCCGCAGGAGGCGTTTCTCGCCATCCTGCAGGTGGAGGACAAGTGAATTTCGCGTTGATCCTGTTCATCCTGCTGGTGGTTAGCGGCGTGATGTGGCTGCTCGACGTGCTGCTGCTGAAGAAGCAGCGCCTGGCGGCTGCCCATGCCGCGCTGGCGGACTTCGACGCGCGCAACGCGGCGCGCGCCGGCGACGCCGCCCTGGCGGCCGAGCGCGGCAAACTGCGCGAGCGGCTCGTGCGGCGGCCGTGGTACCTGGAGTACACGGCCAGCTTCTTCCCGGTCATCCTGGTGGTGTTCGTGCTGCGCTCGTTCTTCTTCGAGCCGTTTCGCATCCCGTCCGGTTCGATGATCCCGACGCTGCAGATCGGCGACCTGATTCTGGTCAACAAATACACCTATGGCGTGCGGCTGCCGGTGATCCACACCAAGATCGTCGACGTCGGCAGCCCGCAGCGCGGCGATGTGATGGTGTTCCGCTTCCCGCACAACACGTCGCAGGACTACATCAAGCGCGTGGTCGGGCTGCCGGGCGACCGCGTCGAGTACATCAACCGGCGGCTGATCATCAACGGCGAGCCGGTGCCGTTGCGCAGAGTCGGCCGATACTTCGATGAAGGACGCGTGCAGTACTACGAGCAGTACCTCGAGAAGCTCGGCGACGTCGAGCACCGGATCATCCTGAACGACGGTCCCGGCGTGCCGATCGTGCCGGCGTACCAGCACACGCACCCGCACGCGTGCCGCTACTGGTCGGAAGGGGTTAGCTGTACGGTGCCCCCGGGGCACTACTTCCTGATGGGCGACAATCGCGACAACAGCGAGGACAGTCGCTTCTGGGGCTTCGTGCCCGAGCAGAACATCGTCGGGCGCGCCTTTTTCATCTGGATGAATTTTGGCAATATCGGCCGCATCGGCAGCTTCAACTGACGCGGCGGCCCAACTCCGGAGAGAGACGCATGAGAACGTCCAGCCCGCGTGTGCGCCAGTCGGGCCTGAGCCTGGTCGGGCTGCTGTTCATCGGCCTGATCGTCGTCGTCCTGCTGCTGCTCGGCGCCAAGCTGGTGCCGGCGATCGTCGAATACATCGCGATCGAGCGGGCGGTGCAGAAGATCAAGAACGAGGGCAGCACGGTCGCGGAAATCCGCGCCGCGTTCGAACGGCACGCGACGATCGACGACATCAAGTCGATCACGGCGCGCGATCTGGACATCACGAAAGAGGGCGATCGTATCGTCATCTCGTACGCGTATCAGTACAACATCCAGTTGCTCGACAACGTGCGACTGGTGATCGACTTCTCCGGCACCACGCGCGACCGCACGACGAAGGCGGTACCGTGACGTCGAAGGACCAGGGCGGGCGCGATGGACCTCGCCGCGCTTGAAGCGCGCCTCGGCTATCGATTTGCGCAGCCGACGCTGCTGGAACAGGCGGTCACGCACCGCAGCCACGGGGCCGTGCATAACGAACGCCTCGAGTTCCTCGGCGACGCGGTGCTCAACTGCACGATCGCGCACCTGCTGTACCAGAAGTACGCGCGCCTGAACGAGGGCGACTTGTCGCGCCTGCGCGCCAATCTCGTCAAGCAGCAGTCGCTGGCGGAGATCGCGCAGCAGCTCGGGCTGGCCGAGTTTCTGCGCCTCGGCGAAGGCGAAATGAAGAGTGGCGGTTTTCGTCGGCCGTCGATCCTGGCCGACACGATGGAGGCCACGATCGGCGCGGTATTCGTCGACGGCGGCTTCGAAGCCGCGCGCGACGTGATCGGGCGCTTGTTCGAGCCGGTGCTGAAGAGCGTCGACCCGAAGACGCTCGGCAAGGACAGCAAGACGCTGCTGCAGGAGTATCTGCAGGGGAAACGGCTGCCGCTTCCGGTGTACACGGTGGTCGAGACGCGCGGCGCCGCGCACAACCAGGAATTCGAGGTCGAGTGCGCGATCCCGAAGCTGGAAATCAGCGTGCGCGGCACTGGTCGCAGCCGACGGGCGGCCGAGCAGTCGGCGGCCAAGCTGGCGCTGGAAAGCGCGCAGGCGGTGATGCAGGCGTTGCGTCGTTCGAAGCG
>DATLZG010000283.1:0-8322 GCA_035574095.1 Burkholderiaceae bacterium
GAGGCAAGTTGGCCCGTCAGCTCCCCCGCCTCGGCCAATTGCGCCACGAACTCGGGCAGCGGCATTCCGCAGTCGCGCAGCGCCGCCGCGAACGAGCGCCCGCCGCGTAAAGTGTTATTGAGCTTGTCCAACGCCAAGCCGAGTGCGTCGTCCCGATGGGCACCGGCTAGGCCATCCACTGCTTCGGCAAGGGACACACCGCCGCCGAGCAGCGTGGCCAGCTCGCGGATCAGCAGGGCGGAGGCACGCGCATCTGGCGGGCGCAGACGCCCTCGCCGCTGCGGCGCGCGTTCTCTAACTAAGATTGGCGTCAGATTGCGGCGCTGAAGCTGGCGCAGCGCCTCCTCGATGTCGGCCGCCAGCAGCTCGCCGCGCACAGTCCGGCGTGTGCGGTCGACCGCTTCATACACGTAAATCACGCGAGCGCGTCCTCCGGCAACCCAGTTACGCGGAGGACCTCATCGATCGTCGTCCAGCCCGCGCGCGCTTTGTACAGACCGTCGTCTCGCAACGAGCGGTAACCCGGCGCCGCAGCCGCAATCTTATGCAACTGCTCGGTGCTGGCTTTTGCGTTGATTGCCGTCTGTAGCGTCGGCGTTACGGAGATCAGCTCGTAGATACCGAGGCGCCCGCGGTAGCCCGTGTTGTTGCAAGCTGCACAACCCGACGCGACGCGCCAGCGCGCCGGCGCGGCCGCTTGCGATCCAAGCGCGTGCCGCGCCGCCTGGCGCGCTTCGACGTCGCGCACGATCGCATCGTGCAGCGGATCGGCCGGTTGCGGCCGCGCGCAGTGATCGCACACGCGCCGGACCAGCCGCTGCGCGATCACTCCCCGCAGCGCAGAGGCGACCAGAAACGGCTCCACACCCATGTCCACCAGACGTGTGAACGCGCCAACCGCGTCATTGGTGTGCAGTGTGGAGAAAACCATATGGCCGGTCAGCGCGGACTGAACCGCGATCTCGGCTGTCTCGCGGTCGCGGATTTCGCCCACCATGATGATGTCCGGATCGTGGCGCAGGATCGACCGCAGCGCGCGCGCGAACGTGTAGCCGATCTCGCTGTGCACCTGGATCTGCGTGACGCCAGCAAGTTGGAACTCTACTGGATCCTCCACCGTAATGATCTTGCGCTGGCCGTCGTTGGCCAGCGCAAGCGCGGTGTACAAGGTCGTACTCTTGCCCGAGCCAGTCGGTCCAGTAACGAGCACGATACCGTTCGGATCACGGATCCACTGCGCAAAGCGCGCGCGGTGATCGTCCGCCATGCCGAGTTTGGTCAAGTCCAGATCGGAGCGAGTCTTGGGTAGCAGGCGCATGACGATGGACTCGCCGTGCACGCCCGGGATCACCGAAATCCGGACGTCCACTTCCTTGCCGCTAGCGCGGACCGTGACCCGTCCGTCCTGTGGCACACGACGCTCAGCGATGTCTAGGTTCGACACCAGCTTGATACGGCACACGAGCGCGTCGAGCCGATCCTTAGGGTACGTCTGATGGGTATGAAGCACGCCGTCGATGCGCAACCGCACGGCAAAGCCGTGCGCCTGCGGCTCTATGTGGACATCTGACGCGCGAGACGCCACAGCTGCTGCGAACAACGCGTTGACCAGTTCGATCACCGGCGCTTCCTGCGCCAGTTCGCGCAACCGCGCCAGCTCGTCGCCGCTGACCTCCCATGTCTGCTCGGTCGCGCTTCGTTGCGCCGCGAACAGCCGCTCCAGGTCGCCCGGACGCGCCAGTCGCCAATGCACCGGTGAGCCGCGCGCGATCACCACACTGACGTGCTCTGCCACCATCGGCATCAGCGGATCAGCCGCCGCCGCGAACACGGTGCCATCCGCCGTGCGCCACACGGCGACTTGCTGCGCCTCGAACCAGGCGAGCGGCGTTGCGCTCGCCTCGACCATTTCAGCTACTGCGGCGCTTTGCGCAATCAGCGCGTCGACCTCGATCAAGGGCAGTCCGAGCTGCTCCTCAAGCGCCGCGTACAGCGACTCTTCGGACAGAGCCCCAAGCCGAACGAGAATCGCGCCCAGCTTCAGGCCAAGGGACGCCTGCGCGCGCAGCGCGTTGGCTAGATCGGCCTCGGAGATGCGGCCAGTCTGAATGAGAAGTTCGCCGAGCAACATCAGTCGCAAAACGCCACAGTCCTGCATCCTGCCGATGCGAGGTCGCGGTCAGTGACGATCATGTGCCGTGACGCGGCGATGTCGTCGCGGCCAATCCACGCCCGTCGAGTTTGCCTTATGCCGGAGGCAAAGCCGGCGCCTACGCGGGCTCCAGCGCGAGCTTGACTTCACGCTGCACAACATACCACGCCGTGTCGCTGCGCACATAGGCGCGCACACGCGTGGGCCGAGGCAAAAACACACTGACGGCGATGCGGGTTGGCCCAGACACGACCGGAGCCACCACCGCCAGCAGCGGGCGGGGAAGGCGATCCGCGAGCAACACCACCCGGTCAACCTTCGGCAAGGAAGTCTCAACCGCGATCCGTACTGGCTGCGCATCGAGCGCGATGTCCGGGGCGTCTAACAATACTGCTGTGCCGGGCTGCGGATTTGCAATGCCCAGCGCGCTCAATGCTGCCTCCACGGTCGGACTTTCGAAAGCCGCCTTCGGCCACTGCTCGATCGCACCATCCGGCGCAGGCGGATTCGCGAAAAGCTGCGCGTCGAATCGCACCGGCTGTTGCGCGCGCAGCGGACCCACGGCAAGGGTCGCGCCGATGAATAAGGCTCTACGCTGCATGAAATCTCTTGCCACGGTGATGCTTGGCGAAAAAAAAAGGGGGGCGAGCAACCCCCCTTTTTTAGAAGCAATCGAGAGCGATTACTTGTCGCTTCCGCCGTTGTCGGCAGCCTGCGCGTCCGTATTCAGGAAGCACGGGCCGCTCGGCTGACATGCGAATGCCTGCACGCGGATGCTGTCGGTCGGAGCGGTCAGGCGCAGACGCGGACCGACACCGCCCGGCGCGGACGCCGCCCCGAGAACCGCTTCGATGTCCGCCGAGTTCAGAACGACCACGCCGCCGGCCGGGATCGGCCCCGTAAGTGGCAAGGCCGATCCGACAGTGGCGCCGTTTTGCCCAATGTATTGGCCGGTCACGACCGCGGGCACCGCTCCGGTATTGATGATCCGGTAGGCACTGAACCAGCCGGCAAAGGCGTTCGGCACATAGTTGCGGATATCGACCCGAACGCCGTTCAGTTGCAGGTTGTAAATGTTGGTCGTTCCAATGACCTCGTCCGACAGATCAGTCGCGACAGTGATACCCGGGTCGAACGTCGCGGTAGCGGTGAACTGGCCGGTGTTGACTGGCGAGTTGTTCGTGCCAGGCAGCGTGTAGCAGATGTACACGTCCTTGTTTCCACTGACGGGGGTAACCGAAGTGATGTCAACCGGCCCGAGCTTGTTCGAAGCGCTGGACGAAGGACCAGTGATCGATGCCAAAATCGTGCCGGCGCAGTTCGCTGCGTCGTTCAGCGTCAGCGTCGACTGGTTGCCGTTTGCCGCCTTCGTCAGGAACGGACCGGACACCTCCACCGTCAGGTTCTCGACGGTTGCAGTGGTGAAGTCGACTTTAGTCGTGCCGTTGCTGAACAGCTGATCACCCTGCGTTTCCGTCACCCGCACGCGACCCAGATTCACCACGGTGGTGGAGGTCGTCGCGTCAGTCTCGTTCGTAAACGCGGTCCCCGGGGTGGGCGTGGTTGTCACGTCCACCCGAGAAAGCTCAGCCGGCGTGAGCGCGGACGACGAAACGACCGACGCGGTGAACGCATCGGCAGACTGCGCGACCGCCGCCGAGTTGCTCTCGACGACGTTCAGTCCGCCGTCAAGCACCGAGACGGTAGCCGTAATCTTGCCGCCGGACGTCGAGAGCGGCGCCGACGACGCAGCCTTCGCATTCGTGAAGTTGACCGTGGTGTTTGCCGGAACCGGATCAGTAGTGGTCGTCACCGTGTAAGAACAGGACAGCTTGTCGGTTGACAGCACAGCGAGGCTGATCGTCGCGGTCGCGACATTCGGCGTCAGCGTGACGTTCGGGCAGTTGCCTACCACGCCGACCGACGTGTCGAGGGCGTAACGAAGTGTTTGCGTCGAGCCGGGCGCGAACGGATTCGTCAGGGTATAGGAAACGTTGCCAACCGTGACGGTGACGTTAGTGCCCATTGCCTCGACGGCATACGTGCCGATCGACGCGACCGAAATCGGGCCCGCAGTCGCGACACCAGCGGCGCCGGCGAAGGCGCTAGCGACGAGAGTTGCTAACAGTTTCTTTTGCATCTCGAGGTTCCTTGTAGAGCCAAAAAAGAGAATCTGTTGTCGAAAAATGCGGGCAGGGATCGGGAAACCCCCTCGTTCCCCAACGCCGAGCGGCAGTGTAGCAGTCAACCTCTACCGTCAGCCGACCAACCGGTGCTGGCAACCGACGGCCGTTGCCTCTACGCAACGCCGAACCGCAATATACGATCGATGTCCACTACAGGCAAGGCGAGACGCGACCAAGCTTCGCTCGAATTGGTCCGTCAGGAACCGCCTTTTCATGGGATACGACAAGTGGCCGCGCTCAACTCGAGCGCTTAAAACTCGCGGGAAGCCGAAAACGAGTGCCACGATCAATCGCCGACGCAGCTTTGGTTGTTCAGGAAGGACTTATGTCGTCATGGAGTGCCGGCTACGTCACTGACGTGACGTACGTGCCCGGCTATTACGCAGAACAATCGCCCGAGTTCATCCGCTTCGCGATGCTACTCACCGGGTACCTGCCCGCGGCTACGGACACTGCCGAGCCCACCTATTGCGAACTCGGCTTCGGCTACGGGCTCGGATTGTCGATCCTGGCCGCATCGCACCCCCACATGACCTTCTGGGGAACCGATTTTCTCGCCGAACAAGTCAGCTTTGCGAGGCGGCTATCCGAGGGGATCTGTCCCAATCTGAACCTGACCGATGATTCGTTCGAGGAGTTTCTTGCGCGCGAGACGCCGCAGTTCGACTTCATCACGTTACACGGCATTTGGTCGTGGATCTCGCCTGAGAACCAACGCGCAGTCCTCGAAATACTCCGACGCAAGCTCAAGCTCGGCGGCGCGGTCTACGTCAGCTACAACGCCTTGCCCGGCTGGCACGTGATCGCGCCGCTGCGCGGCCTGCTGCTCGAGCATGCGCGGTCCGCCAGCCCGGCGGGCGATTCGGCGGTCGCCAAGGCGCAGCGTGCGATCGCCTTTGTCGAGCAGCTCGCTCAGAACAAGGCGCCGGCGGTCGCCGGCAATTCAGCGCTGCTGGAGCGCCTGCAGGCGCTAAAAACCGCGGCGCCCGCGTACGTCGCGCACGAGTACCTGAACGAGCACTGGCGACCGTTGTACTTTTCGGAAGTTGCAGCCGCAATGAGCGAGGCGAAACTCGCCTACGCGGGCAGCAGCCGCGTCGTGCACATGGTCGACACCGTAAACGTGAGCAGCGTGGGTCAGCGGCACTTGCAAAGCGTAACCGACCCTGTGCTGCGCGAGGTCGTCCGCGATTACTACATGAATACCGGGTTCCGGCAAGACGTCTTCACGCGCGGGGCGCCGCGCCTGTCGATCCCGGAGCGCGATCAGCGGCTCGACCGGGTGCGTCTGCTGGCGGTGGCAAATCCAGCAGACATCAATTTGTCGGTCAAAACCGCTCTCGGCGAAAGCCGCCTGCACGACGACGTGTATCGACCGATCCTCGATCGACTCCAGGCCGCAGGGGCGAATGGCGTCACAATCGCCGAATTACACGAGAGCAAAGGATTGAAGGACCGGCCACGCCCCGCGACGCTCGAAGCCGCGGCGCTTCTGATCGCCATCGGCGCCGCCTTTCCTCTGATCGACGAGCGTGCGGTGGACGCGCGTGCCTCGACCGCTGCACTGAACCGGCGAATCGCGCAAATGAATGCGCTCGGCTTCGGCGTGGACTTTCTAGCATCCCCGGTATCGCGTAACGGGCATGCCGTTGATCGCTTGACTGGTTACGTGCTTGACGCGTACCGGCGCGGGATGCGCGATCCTCAAACAATCGCCGAAGCTGTTTGGGCGATCCTACAGCGCACCGATCAACGTGCGCTCAAGGACGGGAAGCGGCTCGAAACGGCGGAGCAGAATCTCGAGCACCTACGCTGGCTGGCCAGGTCTTTCGTCGAAGACGGCTGGCGCAAGTTTGATCGTCTCGGGCTAATCTAAGGAAACTCTGAACAAGTCCCAGCGCTGCGTGTCGTAGTTGGCAACGCATGGTGAGGGCAACGACGATGAAGCAGGCCCCCTTGGCGATGGCGGCCGATCAGGGCGCGGGGTTCGAGCGGTATCGGAAGCGCACGCGGCGCGAGGCGTTTCTGGCGCAGATGGACACACTGGTGCCGTGGGCCGAACTGTGTGCCCTGATCGAGCCGCACTATTCGAGGGCCGGCCATGGTCGGCCGCCCATTGGTCTTGCGCGCATGCTGCGCATTCACCTGCTGCAGCATTGGTTCAACCTGGCCGACGAGGCGATGGAAGAGGCGCTGTACGACTCGGCGGCGCTGCGCGCCTTCGTCGGCATCGACCTGGGTCGCGAGCCGGTGCCCGATGCCACGAGTCTTTTGCGCTTCCGGCACCTGCTGCAGAAGCACCGGCTGGGCCAGGCCATCTTCGCCGAGGTTGGCACGGTGCTGCAGGCCCGGGGGCTGTAGCTGTCGGGCGGCACCATCGTCGATGCCACGCTGATTGCGGCGCCCAGTTCCACCAACAACGCTGGCGAGCGGCGCGACCCGGAGATGAAGCAGACCAAGAAGGGCAAGCCGTGGCACTTCGGGATGAAGGTGCACGTGGGGGCGGACGCCAAGACCGGCGTGGTGCACGCCGCGGTGGTGACGGCGGCCAACGTGCACGACAAGCACGCGCTGCCGGACCTGCTGCATGGCGAGCAGACGCGGGTGTACGGTGATCGCGGCTACCAGGGCTGCACCGACCTCATCAAGGAGGCGGCCCCCAACGCCCGCGACTTCACCAACCGCCGGGTGCGGCAGCCGTGGGGCGAGGATGAACTGGCCCGTTCGAAGAACCGGACCAAGAACCGCATTCGGGCGCGGGTGGAGCACGTGTTTCATGTGCTGAAGCGGCGGTTCGGCTTTGCGAAGGTGCGCTACCGCGGGCTGATGAAGAATGCCAACCGGGTGTTCACGGCGCTGGCGTTGGCCAACCTGATCCTGGCGCAGCGACGAGCGCCAGCGTTGTTGCGTCCGTAGCAAGCCAAACGGCCGCTGCGCAGGCTCGCAGCGCTCGATCGAACCGCCCATCGGCATCCTCGACGCTGTCTTTGACATGAGAAACGACGCTGACGGGACCTTCGGCTTCACAGGCGGAGCTTGTTCAGCGTTTCCCTAAAAAAAGCGGCGGCGTACTTTGCCGAGGAGTCGCTGTGAAGTACGCCTGGATCGAGCAGCACCGCGACTCCTACAGCGTCACCCTGATGTGTCAGTTGCGGGGCGTGTCGCGCAGTAGCTGGCATGCGGCGCGCACGCGTGGCGTCACGGCGCGCCCGAAGTGACGAGCGGCAGCTCGACGAAAGCCGCCCAGCATCGTGGCCGTTATGGCCGGCGGCGCATGCGCCGCGAGGTCGCCGCAGCGCTGGGTGTCAAGGGTCCCCGAATTTTCCCCGGTCGTGGTCGTTCAAATCTCCCCACCCGGTTGAGAAGAGTTGTCGTCGTGTAAGCGCAGCAGGCCGGCCCTGAGCTTGTCCTTGAGCCGGTACGAGTTGCCGCGGATGTTCATCGTCACGGCGTGGTGCAACAGCCGGTCGAGGATGGCGGTGGCGATGACGCGATCGCCGTAGACCTCGCCCCAGGCGCCGAAGCTCTGGTTGCTGGTCAGGATCATCGGCCCGCGCTCGTAGCGCCGGCTGATGAGCTGGAAGAACAGGTTCGCGCCCACGCGGTCGATCGGCAGGTAGCCGATCTCGTCGACGATCAGAAGCCGCGGCGCCGTGTAGATCTTCAGTTTCTCCTCGAGGCGGCCTTCGGCGTGCGCCTTGGTCAGCTTCTCGATCAGGGTGGCGGCCGTCGTGAACAGCACCCGGTAGCCCGCCTCGATGGCCTTCAGGCCCAAGGACACCGCCAGGTGCGTCTTGCCCACGCCGGGCGGTCCGATCACGATGACGTTGTCGCCGTGCTCGACGACGTGGCAGCTGGCCAGCTGCTGCACCTGCTTGCGGTCGATCGAGGGCTGGTAGTCGAAGGTCTGCAGCGGCTTGACGAACGGGAAGCGTGCCATCGCCGTGCGCATGGCGATGTTCTTGCTCGTCTTGGCGGCCGCCT
>DATLZG010000284.1:0-2703 GCA_035574095.1 Burkholderiaceae bacterium
GACCGAGGCGAGCACCGGCGTGGGCGAACCGCCGGCCGAGGAAGAGGAGCCGCAGCCCGTCGGTGCCGGCGAACCGCCGAAAGAAGAGGCCGCCGCCAATCCGGCGGAAGCGGCGACGCCAGCGGCCGCCGCGAGCGGTGAACGGAGGGTGACGCCCACCTGGTACTGGGTATCGCTGGCGATCGGCGTGGCGCTGCTGCTGCTCATCTATGCGACATGGACGTGGGAGCGGCTCGAGGTTTTCAAGATGCTGCTCACGTCGTTTTTCCCGCTCGCGATCCTGATCCTCGCGGTGCTGGGTTCGATCGTGTTCGGTCTGGCCACGCCGACCGAAGCGGCCGCGGTCGGCGCTTTCGGCGGCGTGATCCTCGCCGCCGCCTATCGCTACGTCGAGCGCTGGCGCGCGCAGCCGGCGGGGACCGGGCGCGCCACCGTGCTCGGCGCGACGCTGAAGGAGGTGGGCGGGATCCTGAAGGAGTCGTCGTTCCTGACCGCGAAGACGAGCGCGATGGTCTGCTGGCTGTTCGTCGGCAGTGCGATCTTCTCGGCCGCGTTCGCGTTGCTCGGCGGGCAGGAGATCGTCGAGCGGTGGGTCTTGTCGCTCGATCTGACCCCGGTGCAATTCATGGTGCTGTCGCAGGTGATCATCTTCCTGCTCGGCTGGCCGCTGGAGTGGACCGAGATCATCGTGATCTTCATGCCGATCTTCATTCCGCTGCTCGCGCACTTCAACATCGACCCGCTGTTCTTCGGGCTGCTGGTGGCGCTGAACCTGCAGACGGCGTTCCTGTCGCCGCCGGTGGCGATGTCGGCGTTCTATCTGAAGGGCGTGGCGCCTCCGCACGTGACGCTGAACCAGATCTTCGCCGGCATGATGCCGTTCATGGCGATTCAGGTCGTGGCGATCTTTCTGCTGTACATGTTCCCGCAGATCGGCCTGTGGTTGCCGAGCGTGCTGTACGGAAACTGACGCGGCGGGCGCGTATGCGCTTGCCGCCGCGACGCGCATGAGTGCGCTCGCCCGTTCGCTGTTCCCGGTCATCAACGTCCTCGGCTTGGTCGTGATGATCTTTGCCGGCACCATGTTGGTGCCGCTGGCGGTCGCCTTCGTCGGCCGCGACCAGGCGCTGGCCGCCTACGACGAGGCGTTTCTGATCACGCTGGGCATCGGTGCCACGCTCTGGTTCGGCACCCGCCGCTTCCAGCGCGAGTTGGCGCCGCGCGACGGCTTTCTGCTGGTGACGCTGGTGTGGACGACACTGCCGGCGGTGGCGACGCTGCCGCTGCTGTTGCATCTGCCGGACCTGTCGTTCACCGACGCGTACTTCGAGACGATGTCCGGTCTGACGACCACCGGCGCGACCGTGCTGACCGGGCTGGACGAGTTGCCGCTGTCGATCAACGTCTGGCGCCATCTGCTGGTGTGGATCGGCGGCATGGGCGTGATCGTGCTGGCGGTGGCGATCCTGCCGCTGCTCGGTGTGGGCGGTAGCCAGATCTACAAGGCGGAGGCGGCCGGGCCGCTGAAGGAATCGAAGCTCACGCCGCGCATCGCAGAAACCGCCAAAGGGCTGTATCTGATCTATCTCGCGATCTCGGCCCTGTGTTTCATCGCCTACCGTGTCGCCGGCATGAGCTGGGCCGACGCGTTCATGCACATGTGCGCGACGATGGGCCTGGGCGGCTTTTCCTCGCACGATGCCAGCTTCGGTTACTTCGATTCGCCGGTGATCGAGTACACCGCGGTCGTGTTCATGCTGCTGGCGGGCTTCAATTTTTCGATGCACTTCCTCGCCTGGCGGCGCCGCTCGCTCGCCGTGTACTGGCACGACATCGAAGGCAAGTCGTACTTCGCGGTCACGGTCGGCGCGGCGGTGACGATCGCCGCCTACCTGTTCGCCCGCGGCGTGTACCCGGACTTCGAAACGGCGCTGCGCTACGCGCTGTTCAACGTGGTTTCGATCGCCACCACCACCGGCTTCGCCAGCACCGACTACGCGCAATGGCCGATCCTGGCGCCGCTGCTGATGCTGTTCTTGAGCGGCTTCGCCACCTGCGCGGGTTCGACCGGCGGCGGCATCAAGATGATCCGCGCCATCATCCTGCTGAAGCAGGCGATGCGCGAGTTCGTCCGCATCCTGCATCCGCGCGTGGTCAATCCGGTGCGGGTGGGCGAGCAGACGATCGAGAACCGCGTGATCTTCGCCGTGCTGGCCTTCATGCTGATTTACGGCGCCACCATCATCTGGTGCACATTCCTGCTGCTGCTGGCCGACGTCGACGTCGTGACCGCCTTCACGGCGGTGGTCGCCTGCGTGAACAACACCGGGCCCGGCCTGGGCCAAGTCGGTCCGGCCGGAAATTTCCAGGGCCTGAACGACTTCTCCACCTGGGTCTGCAGCGCCGCGATGCTGCTCGGGCGCCTGGAGATGATGTCGGTGCTGGTGCTGTTCACCCCCGCCTTCTGGCGCAAATGAGCCTACCGCCGCGCGCGACCACCGCGGCCCGCGGCGTGGAAACCCTCGAGTTGACGCTGCGCGCGGCCCGCGGCCCAGCCGCCCAGCAGGCGGCGATCGACACCTGGCTCGACCTGCGGCGGCAGCGCAACGACCAACGCACCGCCGCGGTCGTCGCGGAAGGGGCATTCTTCGCCCTGCGCACGCCGCCGGACGTGCCGCTGGTGCGGCTGGCGGCCGGCTGCCC
>DATLZG010000285.1:0-4464 GCA_035574095.1 Burkholderiaceae bacterium
CCCGTCAATCGGGGTTACGTTCGACGACGCGCGGGGCCGCCAGCCGGTCCAGCGCCGCGGCCGCCAGCGCCAGCCCGAGCGCCGCGGTGACGGTCATCACCGACCCGTAGCCGGCGCAGGCGAGCGCCGCACCGCGCCCGCCCTGCCCGCGCACCGGTTCGTCCGAGTACACGGCCGCGATGCCGAACTTCGGGGCGCGCCGGCCCTCCCCCATTCGCGCAAAACCGTGATGGCGGCGTAAGCGATACCGCACTTTGGCGAGCAACGGATCGCCCTCGGCGTGCGCGAGGTCGGCGCGGCGGATGCGGGTCGGATCGGTACGACCGCCGCCCGCGCCGCTGGTGAACGCGGGCAGCCCGCGCGCGCGGCACGCCGCGAGCAGCGCGGCCTTCGGCGCCACCTGGTCGATGCAGTCGAGCACCGCATCGCAGTCGGGAACGATCGACCGCGCGTTTTCCACCGTGACGAACTCCTCCACGCAATCCACGTGGGCGAATGGATTGATGGCGGCGATGCGCTCGGCCATCGCGACGACCTTGGCCTTGCCATATGCATCGCCAAGCGCGTGCACCTGGCGGTTGGTGTTGCTTTCGGCCACATGGTCGAGGTCGATCAATGTCAGGCGCCCGATCGCGCTACGCGCCAGCGCCTCGGCCGCCCATGAACCGACGCCGCCGATGCCGATCACGACGACGTGCGCGGCGCGCAGCCGCGCGAACGCCTCCGCGCCGTACAGCCGCGCCACGCCGCCGAAGCGGCGGTCGAGGTCGGCCGCGGCGAGCGGCGCGCACTGCTGCGCATGCATGCCTTCAGCTTTCGCGCACCAGTTGCACGATGCGCGCGACGTCGATCGTGCGCGCCTGCTGTTCGATCTGCGGCTGCATCTGCGACTGTACCGTCTTCGCTTGTCCCAACAGGTCGGCGAACGCGTCCTTAAGCATTTGCGCCGTCATCGTGCGTCCGCCGGCGTAGTAGCGCTTGGCCAGGTGGCCGAGCGCGTAGGTGGTGGCGAACGAAAACGCCATGCCGGTGGCGCCGCGCGCCAGCGAGCCGACCAGCCGTCCCGCCGCCTTGCCGAACAATCCGCCGACCAGCTTGCGGCCGATCTCCTCCAGGTACTGCCCGGTCAGACCGACGCCGGCTGCGGCGAGAAAGTCCTTTATGTGGCCGCGGTCCAGCTCGTAGCCGTGCGCCTTGCCGATGCGGTAGACGAGCCGCATCTGCAGCGGAATGATCGCCAGCGACGCCATCGACTGCGGCAGCAATTCGAGGGCGCCATTCAGGATCGCGGCGTTCAGGATCGCTTTGTCGAGTTCGGCCTCGTTGGCCGCGGGCGCGGCAGCCTCGAGCGGCGTGGTGACCAGCGCGTCGGCCACCGCGGCCGGCTCGACCATCTGCGGTTGCGTCAGGCCGAGCGCGCCACCGAGCTCGGCAAGGAAGCGCGTTTCCGCATCGTTGCGCAGCCCGTCGGCGTCGCACACGCCCACGGCGAGCTCGAACGCGAGCTGGCGCAGCTCGGCCGAGCTGAGCTGCGCCGCGAGCTGCGGCAGGCTGACGCGTTTCAGCAGCACGTCCTGAATCAGCGCCGCCGGGTTGATTTCCGGGCCGAGCGCTAGCGACTCGGCGACACGTCGCACCTCGTCGCGTTCGCGCTCGCCCTTGGTGCCGTCCGCAAACGCGGCGGCGATGGCAATGGTCAGGATCGCCTGCCGTTCGGCCGTGGTCATACGCCATGCCCTCCAATCGCCGCGCATCCTAGCCGGATATTGCGCGGGCAGGCGAAAGCTCGCCTATGCTTGTGTCATGACCGCCACCCAGACATCCGATGACACGCTGCAACGCGTGATCGACGCCGTGCCGGCGCTGACCTCGCTCGCGCCGGGGCTGCGCGACGAGTTGGCACGCCAGATCACCGTCGTGCGGCTGCCCGCGGGCAGCACGGTCTTTCGCGAAAGCGAGGGTTGCACCGGATTTCCGATCGTACTTTCCGGGCGCGTGCGCGTGGCACGCACACTGGAGAGCGGACGCGAGTTTCAGCTCTACGACGTCGAGCCCGGCGAAAGCTGCGTGTTGTCGACCGCCTGTTTGCTCGGCAACGTCGGCTACGGCGCGCACGGCGTATGCCTGACCGACGTCGAGCTGGCGTTGATTCCCGGACCGATGTTCGAGCGACTGATCGCCGAACACCTGCCGTTTCGCCACGAGGTGTTCCAGCTCTTCGGCGAACGCATGTTGCGACTGCTGGAACTGGTCGAAGCGGTGGGCTTCCAGCGGCTCGACCGGCGTCTGGCGGCCGAACTTCTCGGCAAGGGCGCGCGCGTGCGCGCCTCGCACGAACAACTGGCGCAGGCGCTCGGGGTGTCGCGCGAGTCGGTCAGCCGGACGCTCAAACAGTTCGAGGACAACGGCTGGGTCAAGCTCGGCCGCGGCCATGTCGACCTGCTGGCGCCGCGCGAGCTGCGTGATCTGGCTCAATTCGGGCGCGCTGCGGCCGTGACCGCGGTCACTGACCGCGCGCGCGACGGCGCCTAACTTGCGACTCGTAATGCGGCGGCACGAGGCCGCCGCCTCGTCTCGGGAGGAACAACGATGAAAGTGAATGTCGGCACGATCGATCGCGCGGTGCGCATCATCGTCGGCGCGGCGCTGGTGATCATGGCCGCGATGGGCCAGATCGGGGTGTGGGGTTGGATCGGCCTCCTGCCTCTGGCCACCGGGCTGATCGGCAACTGCCCGGCCTATTCGCTGCTGGGCGTGAGCACCTGCCGCGTCAAGTCGGAAGGGGCCAAGTAGCCGGCTCTTTGTCCGCGGTCATGGCCGCGGCCGCGGCCATGACCTAGACTGCGCGCGTTCCGCACCCGAGAGACGCGCGCTCATGAAGATCCTGGTTCCGATCGACGGCAGCAAGCACGCCAAGGCGGCGGTCGATTTCATCGCGTCGCGCACGACGCTGATCGGCGCCAACCCCGAGGTTGAACTGCTGAACGTGCAGTTGCCGGTGCCGCCGCGCGCCGCGCGCATGGTGGGCAAGCAGGCCGTCAACAGCTACTACGAGGAAGAAGCCGGCAAGATCCTGAAGCCGGCGCTGGCGACGCTGAAGAAGGCGGGGCTGGCGGCGACCGCGCGCTGGGTCGTCGGCCATCCGAGCGAGGAAATCGCCGCCGTCGCCGACAAGGACAAGGTCGATCTGATCGTGATGGGCTCGGCCGGCCACGGCGCGCTCGCCGGTCTGATGCTCGGGTCGGTGGCGAACGGCGTGCTTAGCCGCACCACCAAGCCGATCCTGCTGCTGCGGGAAAAGCACGTGGTCAGCGGCGACGCGTTGAACGTCGGCATCGCGGTGGACGGCAGCAAGTACGGCCGCGCCGCCGTTCGTTACG
Organism: Burkholderiaceae bacterium; assembly: GCA_035574095.1. Lineage (GTDB taxonomy): Bacteria > Pseudomonadota > Gammaproteobacteria > Burkholderiales > Burkholderiaceae_F > JAKANT01. Next base: position 3,381 of record DATLZG010000285.1, read on the forward strand.
TACTGCGCCACCCGGATCTGTTCGGCGCCAACGCGAAGTTCACGCTGATCCATGTCGTGCCCGACTTCGCCGGCGCCGTGATGCCGGACATGGCCGGCATGGCGATGCCCGCCTTCACCGACGAAGAGATCCGCGCGATGCAGAAAAAGTCGTTTGAAACCGCGGTCGCGCCGACGCAGCGGCTGCTCGCGAAAGGCGGCATCACCGCCGCCGAGGTCTGCCTGGCCGGCAACCCGGGCGACGAGATCTCGGCTTATGCGAAGAAGAAAAAGCTCGACCTGCTGGTGATGGGCTCGCACGGCCTGGGCAGGTTCAAGCGCGCGGTGCTCGGCTCGGTGGCCACTCGGGTCGCCGCGCACTGCGAGACGCCGATCCTGCTGGTACGGCAGGCGTAGGCGGCGGCCCGTCGACCGTTGTTCATTGGCGGCGTGCCGGGGCCGCACGGAGAACGGTCTATTGCGCCGGGCGCGGGGCAGGCGCGCGCTCGATCTTCGCCTCGCGGATCGGCAGATTGACCAGCGCCGCGGCGAGTGCGAGCACCGCGTCCGCGTACCACATCCACAGGTAGTCGCCCTGCTGCGTGATCGCGATGCCGCCCAGCCAGGCACCGAAGAATCCGCCGATCTGGTGCGACAGCAGCGTCAGCCCGAACAGCGTGGCCAGATAACGCGTGCCGAACAGCTTGCCGACCACCGCCGCGGTGGGCGGCACCGTCGCCAGCCATGTGAACCCGAGCCCGGCGGCGAACAGATAGAACGTCAGCGGCGTCTTCGGCGCCAGCAGATAAGCGACGATCAGCGCCGCGCGCGAGCCGTACATCCACGCCAGCACGTACTTGCTGCGATAGCGCTGCACCGACCAGCCGGCGGCCAGGCTGCCGGCGATGTTGGCCAGGCCGATGATCGCCAGCGACCAGCTCGCGACCGTCGGCGGTAGCCCGCACAGATCGACCTCGCCCGGCAGATGGGTGACCAGAAACGCGATGTGAAAGCCGCAGGTGAAGAAGCCCGCGTGCAGCAGCCAATAGCTGCGATCGGCCAACGAGTTCTTCACCGCCGCGCGCAAGCCGCCGTCGGCCGCGTGT
>DATLZG010000286.1:0-4798 GCA_035574095.1 Burkholderiaceae bacterium
ACGGCGTTAACTTGAGGTCAACGATCGGCGCCACGCCTCGGCGGCGCGCGGCCTGAGCGGTGCGGCGTGCCGCCTATGCGCGTGCTTCGCGCACGATTTCGACCAGCGCGCGAAACGCCGCCGTGTACGAGCGCCAGCCGAGCCCCTGCACCGTGCCCTTGACCGCCGGGCTGATGATCGAAGTGTGGCGCCACGGCTCGCGTGTCGCCAGATTCGACATGTGCACTTCGACGACCGGAAAGGGCATGGCCTTGATCGCGTCGTGCAGCGGGATGCCGTACTGGGTCAGGCCGGCGGGATTGATCAGCGCGCCGGCGGCGGCATCGATGTTCTCGTGCAGCTTGTCGATCAACGCCCCTTCATGATTGGACTGGAAGGTCTCGAGCCGCACGTCCAGCTCGTTGGCGAGCGCCGCGAGTTTCGCGTTGATCTCCGCCAGCGTGGTCGTGCCGTAGATGTGCGGCTCGCGCCGCCCGAAGAGGTTCAAATTGGGTCCGTGCAGGACGAGGATTTTCATCGACGGGGTCCCCGTTGGAGTGGTACTGGGCGGCGGCGGTCGGCGGGCAACGCGCTCATCCCCGGTAGCCGAGCAGCCGCGGCAGATAGAGCACCAGATCCGGCGCGTAGGTGATGATGCCGAGCGCGACGATCATCACCGCCAGAAACGGCAGCGTCTCGCGCACCAGCGCCGTCATCGATACGTTGGCGACCTTGGCCATCACGAACAGCAGCAGGCCGTACGGCGGCGTCACCAGGCCGATCATGATGTTGGTGATCGCAATGACCCCGAAGTGCACCAGATCGACGCCCAGCGCCTGCGCCGCCGGCACCAACACCGGCAGCACCACCAGGATGATCGTGGTGGCTTCCAGAAAGCAGCCGAGCACCAGCAAGATCACGTTGGCGAGCAGCAGGAAGCCGGTCGGCGACAGGTCGAACCCGGCCAGCACCGCGCTGACGGTCTTCGGCAGGTTGGAGACGGTGATCACGTAGTTGAAGACCAGCGAGCCGACGATCAGCATGCCGATCGAGACGGTGACGCGCGCGCTGTTGGCGACCGATCGGTACAGGTCGGCGGCACCGATGCTGCGGTACAGGAACACGGAGATCAGCAGCGCGTAGGCGGCGGCCACGGCCCCGGCTTCGGTCGGTGTAGTGATGCCGCTATACAGGCAGCCGAGCAGGATCACCGGCATCAACAGGGCCGGAAAGGCATCCAGCGTCACGCGCGGCAACTCCCGCAGCGGCACCGGGGCCTCCACCGGAAAATTGCGGCGGCGGGCGATCAGCACGATCAAGCCCATCTGCACCGCGCCGATCAGCAGCCCCGGCACCACGGCGGCGAGGAACAGGTATCCGATCGAGGCGTCGGAAACGAGCGAATACAGCACCAACGGGATCGAGGGCGGAAGAATGGGCCCGATGACCGCGGACACCGCACTGAGCGCGGCCGCGAAGCTGGGCGAGTAGCGGCCGTCCTTCGTCATCAGCGTCTGCATCAGCTTGCCGGAGCCGGCCACGTCGGCTAGCGCCGAGCCCGACATCGTGGCGAAGACCACGCTCTGCGCGACGTTGACCAGCGCCATGCCGCCGCGGAAGCGGCCGACCAGCGCATTGCAGAAGCGCAGCAGGCGATCCATCACGCTGCCCGAGTTCATGAATTCCGCGGCCAGAATGAACAGCGGGATCGCCAGCAGCAGGAAGCTGGTCGACATGCCGTTGAGGATCTGCTCGGCGGCGGTGCCGAGGTCCAGGCCCGCGAACCACAGGTAGACGATGGTGCCGGCGATCATCGCGTGCCCGATCGGCAGCCCCAGCAGGCTGAGGGCCACGATGGCGGCGATCGACAGCGACAACGGACTGGTCAGGTTCATGACAGCGGGCGCGACGTTCGGATCTCGGCGGCACCGCCGTGCGCGCCGCGCAGCGCTCGCCACAGCAGCACCGCGTAGCGCACGATCACCGCGAGCAGGAAGATCAGGTAGATCGAATACAAGTAGTCGAGGCGGATGCCCAGATAGGCCGAACGCTCCACGCGCATAAACGCGACATAGCTGGCGCTCGCCGGCAGCGACAGTCCGTACAGCACGATCACGGCCAGCGCCACCACCGCCGCGGCGGCGCGCCGTGCGCGCGCGCCGCACAGCGCCGGCACCAGGTCGAGGCGGATTTCTTCGTCCTCGCGCAGTACGAAGGCCGAGCCCCACAGCACCATCCAAAGCCAACAGAGCACTGTCAGCTCGGAGGTCCAGCCGGTGGGCCAGTTGAACAGGTAACGAAAGGCGATCTGAACCAGAAAGGCGATGAACATCAGCCCGAGCAGAGCGGTCAGTACCTGCTCGGCGCCACGCCGCAGCCACTCGATCGCACCGCGCTTCGGCGCGTCCAAGTCTCTCTCCTCCATGTGCGACGAAACGGCGCGGCCGCGCGCGCCGCGGCCGCGCCCCCGCATGCCGGTTCCTACTTCAGCGCAGCGATCTTATCGAGCAGCCCCGGCGGCCAGTGCTTGGCCTCCTCGGTGGCCAGGTAGATCTTCTGCGCATGGGCGCGGAATGCCTCGAGATCCGGCGTATAGACCTGCAGGCCCTGCTTGGTGAACGCCTCCACCAGTTCCGCCTCGCGCTTCAGGTGTTCCGCCGTGCTCCAGGCGAGCGCCTTGTCGACCGCGGCCTGGAAGTTCTTCTGCTGCGCCGGGGTCATGCCGCGCCAGGTCTTCAGGTTCATCGACAGCACGTCGAACGCGATCAGGTGCGAAGTCAGCACGATCTGCGACATCACCTCGTTGAACTTCATCGCCTGCACGTTCGGCAGCGGGTTGTCCTGGCCGTCGACGGTGCCGGTCTGCAGGGCGGTGTAGGTCTCCGCGAAAGCGACCGGCGTCGGATTGGCCCCCAGCGAGCGGCCCAGCAATTGCCACGCCTCCCCCGGCGGCATCCTGAGCTTCACGCCGGCCAGATCGGCGGGCGTGCGGATGCGCTTGCTGGTGCGCAAGCCGAGATGCCGGGTGCCGAAGAAGGTCGGCCCCAGGATCTTGATGCGCAGCCTGTCCTCGGCCATCTTCTTCATCTGCTCGCCGAGGTCGCTGGAGAAAAAGCGCAGGACGTGGTTGGCGTCGCGGAACAGATACGCCGAGGTGAGGATCGTCCACTCGGGCAACTGTTTCGAGATGTCCTGCGGCGCGATGTTGCCCAGCTCCAGGTTGTCGCGCTGCAGAGCCACCAGCTCGGTGCCCTGCTTGAACAGCGAGCCGCCGAAGTACGGCTCGATCTTGAAGTCGGACGCGACGTCGCGCGCGATCATGCGCATCATGTCGGCGCGGATGTCCTTGTCCGAGAAAACCGCCGCGAAGCGCAGCGTCGGCTTGTCCTGCGCCAGCGCCGGGAACGCGCCAGCGGCGGCGAGTGCGACCGCCGCCTTCAGTGTGCGCCGGCGCGCGAATTCGAACTGCATAGTGCCTCCTGAAGTCGTCTGGGAAAGTGGTCGGCCGATGCGATGAACACTGCGGTCAACGGCAGAACTCGGTCAGCCCCATCACGGACTTGATGCCCTCGATCAGATGACGCTGGAACTGCGCCGCTCCTTCGGAGCCCGTACCGGATCCGGTGAACGAGCCGGCGTTGTGGCCGAGCGTGGTGACCCACGCCTTGCCGCCGTCGTAGTACTGGCACCAGCTGACCGGATGGAAGCGCTGGTGCCCCGGGTGGCCGCTGCCGGTCAGCGGCGACAGCGTGCTGGTATCCACTTTCGCCAGGAATTTCACGTTGGTCGGAAACGGCATCAGGTTGTACCACTCGTCGCGGAATTGGAAGCGCGCGCCTTTGGGAAGGCCGGCGCCGGTGGTCGAGCTGTCGTCGGCGACGATTTCGACCACGCCCAGGCGGTTCGGGCCGTGGTCGTAGAAGTTGGCGTTGCCGAGCAGCCCTTCGTACCACGGCCAGTTGTATTCGGCGCCGAAGGCGTTGTGGATGGCGACGAAGCCGTTGCCGGCGCGGATGAACTGGCGCAGCGCGGTGCGGGCGGCGTCGTTGCTGGTCGTCGCGGCGCTGTTCCACAGCGTGTCGCGGTTGGAGCTCAGAAAGATCACCGCGCGGTACGCGCCCAGACTCGTCATGCGCGTAACGTCTTCGGTCCAGTCCACCTGGATGCCTTCGGCCTGCAGCAGTTGGATCAGCGCCGACTGCGCCACGTTGTCGGCGTTCAGCGGCGGATTCAACCCCGGCCCCATCGGCGTGCCGAGGTTGGCGTGACGCGGGCCGGCCGTGCGCGAATAGATCAGCACGCGGTTCGCTTTGCGCTGCTGCACGCCCCAATCGTTGTAGCACTTGGGATCGGTGCCGCGGCAGACGTTGTACACGGGGTCGAAGCTGCGCCCGTGGTGACCGTGCGGCGGGCCGTGATGGCGGTCGCCGTGACGGTGGTCGTCGTGCCGGTCGGAAGCGGCGGCACCCGTCGAGGCGCCGAACGTCGTTGCGGCGGCGAGCAGGACGCTCGCGGTGATGGCATTGGCCTTGTCTCTCATGGCGGCTCCTTCGGTGGTGGCTTGGGCGAACTACTTGACGACCCGCACGTACGCGGTCGAGGTCAACTGCTTGTGCACGCCTTGATGCAGGACATCGGCGATCACGGTGAGCGGCACCTGATCGCCCTCCGGCACGTTGTTGTCGATGTCGTCCTTGCGAAAGTGCACGATCAGTCGGCGGCCGTCGGCGGCCATATGCTTGGCGACGGCGGCAAAGGGCGTGGCGGTCAGCGGCGTCTTGATCCAGACATCGCCGTCGGGGCGGTAGCCGCGCGGAAT
>DATLZG010000287.1:0-10713 GCA_035574095.1 Burkholderiaceae bacterium
CGCCGCCGACGTGATCCGGATGGTGGTGCGTGACTACAATCGCGGCCAGGTGCAGTCCATCGCGCGCGAGGCGTGCTTCGACCGGCGCGGCGTCGCCCGGATCGACGACCGCGGCCTCGCGGCCGCGCGCGAGCAGCCACACATAGTTGTCCTTGAAAGCGGGAACCGGTTCGATGTGCAGCGCGTTCATGGAGGCGACTCACCGATGACGCGGGCGATTGTATGAGCGCGGTCGATCCGATCGTCCATCTGTGGGAATTCCTGCGCCAGCCGGCGGGGCGCTATCTGCTCGCGTGGGAGCAGCGCCAGTACGACGCCGCGGTGGCGGACATCTTCGGTTATCACGCGTTGCAGCTCGGGCTGCCCGAGCTGGATGCGTTGCGCGAGAACCGCATGCCGTTGCGCTTCTGCGCGTCCGACCGCCTGCTGCCCGAACTGAACGTGATGGCCGGGCAAACGCAGGTCATGGTGATCGCGCACTTCGAGGAGTTGCCGTTCGCCTCGCAGTCGATCGATCTCGTCGTTATGCCGCACGTGCTGGAGTTCGCCGACGAGCCGCACCAGGTGCTGCGCGAAGTCGAGCGCGTGCTGGTGCCCGAAGGGCAGATCGTGATCACCGGTTTCAACCCGGCGAGCCTGTGGGGCGCGCGGCAGTATCTGGCGCGGCTCGGGGCGACGCCGTTTCTTCCGCGCGCGGGTCAGTTCATCGGCCTGCCGCGGCTGAAGGACTGGCTGAAGCTGCTGTCGTTCGAGGTGAACCGCGGCCGCTTCGGCTGCTACGTGCCGAGCTGCCGCACCGAGCAATGGCTGGCGCGCTGGTCGTTCATGGAAAAGGCCGGCGATCGCTGGTGGCCGGTGCTCGGGTCCGTGTACATGCTGACGGCGGTCAAGCGGGTGCGCGGCATGCGCCTGGTCGGCTTGGCGCGCCAGCGCCGGCCCGAGCGCAAGGTGGCGCTGGCGCCGATCGCGTCGCGGACCCTGGCCGCCACCGGCGAAGCGCAATCGGTGATCGTCGCCGACGACACGCCGGCTGCCAACGAAGCGCTGCGGCGCGGCGCGAGCGGATGAGGCACGCCAAGAGCGTCAAGCTGGTTGCCGAGGCCGAGGCTACGGCGCCCGATGCGCCGACGGTGGAGATTTGGACCGACGGCGCGTGCAAAGGCAACCCGGGTCCAGGCGGTTGGGGCGCGCTGCTGCGTTCCGGCCGCCGCGAAAAGGAGCTGTTCGGTGGCGCGCGCGAGACGACCAACAACCGGATGGAGTTGACCGCCGTGATCGAGGCGCTGGCGGCGCTCAAGCAGCGCTGCCGTGTGGTGCTGCACACGGATTCGCAGTATGTGAAGCTCGGCATCACCGAGTGGCTGCCGAACTGGATGCGCCGCGGCTGGCGCACCGCGGACAACAAGCCGGTGAAGAACGCCGACTTGTGGCGCGCCCTGGCCGAGCAGGCCAATCGGCACACGATCGAATGGCGCTGGGTGCGCGGGCACGCCGGCGACCCCGGCAACGAGCGCGCCGACGAACTGGCGAATCGCGGGGTCGAAGCTGCGCTGGGGCGGCGCTGAATCGATGCAACCGAAACCGCGTCGCGCGGTCTGAGTCGGATCCCAGGTGTAAATTCGGCGGGCCGCGTGATCCGCGCGCAACGCCCCCATCTCGAAGACATGAAAAATCGCATCGTCACCCTCACCGCGCTCGCGGGCCTGCTCGTCGCGAGCGTCGCGGCCTACCTGCTGCTCGGCCGCGGCACCAGCGCCGAGACGGCGGCGCAGAAGGCGGTGACCGTCGCCCCGGCCGGGCCCCCGAAGGGCGGCGCGGCGGGACCGGGCGGGCCCGGTGGTCCGGCGCCGGTCGAAGTCGTCGAGCTGACGCCGACCACGGTGAAGGAAGATCTGCAGGCCGTCGGTGCGCTGCGCTCCAACGAAAGCGTGATGCTGCGGCCCGAGACGGCCGGCCGCATCGCGGCCATCAACTTCCGCGACGGCCAACCGGTGAAAAAGGGCCAGGTGCTGGTGGCGCTGGATGCGACGCTGAACGAAGCGGAGGTCGCGCAGGCGCGCGCCGAGCTGGAATTGGCTCGCAACAACCTGAAGCGCACCGAGGATCTGGCAGCGAAGAACTTTGTCAGCGGCAGCGCGCAGGATCAGGCCGCCGCCAACGTCGAGGTGCTGGCGGCGCGCTTGAAACTGGCCGAGGCGCGCCTGGCGAAGATGCGCGTGACCGCGCCGTTCGACGGCGTGGTCGGCATCCGCAACGTCAGCGTCGGCGACTACGTGAAGGATGGCGCGGATCTGGTCAATATCGAAGACATCGCGCAACTGAAAGTCGATTTCCGATTGCCGGAGCGCTACCTGCCGCAGTTGCGCGTCGGGCAGGCGGTCGAGGTCGCGGCCGACGCGCTGCCGGGCAGCCGCTACCGCGGCACGATCGACGCCGTCAATCCCCGCATCGACGCCAATGGCCGCTCGCTCGAGGTGCGCGCGCGCCTGACGAATACCGACGGCCGGCTACGGCCCGGCATGTTCGCGCGCGTGCGCGTGATCGTCGGCGAACGGCCGGCGGCGCTGCTGGTGCCGGAAGAGGCGATCGTGCCGCTCGGCGACGACTTCTTCGTCTATACGGTGGCCGACGGCAAAGCCAAGCGCGTGCGCGTGAAGCTCGGCGTGCGGCGCGAAGCGATGGTCGAACTGCTGGAGGGCGTGAAGGCCGGCGATCTGGTCGTCACCGCCGGCATGCGGGTGCAGCGCGACGGGCAACCGGTGCGGGTCGTGAATCAGTCGGCCGTCGGAGGCCGGGCGTCGGGAGCGAACAGCCCGCCCGCTGGCACTTCCGCCGCCAAGCCGTAATACCGAGTCCTATCGCGCGACTCCAACTTCCGACTCGCGACTCCCGCCTCCCGCCTCCTAACTCCCGCCTCCCATGAGCCTGTTCGAAGTCTGCATCCGCCGCCCGGTGCTGGCGACCGTGCTGTCGCTGCTGGTGCTGGTGGTGGGCATCATCTCCTACACGCGGCTGGCGGTACGCGAGTACCCGAAGATCGACGAGCCGGTGGTCAGCGTCACCACGTCCTATCCCGGCGCGTCGGCCGAGGTGGTCGAGTCGCAGATCACCAAGGTGCTGGAGGATTCGCTCGCCGGCATCGAGGGCGTGGAGCTGATGACCTCGCGCTCGCGCGCCGAGCGCAGCGACATCGACGTGCGCTTCCGCATCACGCGCGACCCGGATTCGGCGGCGGCCGACGTGCGCGACAAGGTGGCGCGCGTGCGCGCGCGGCTGCCGGACGGGGTGGACGAACCGGTGATCGCCAAGGTCGAGGCGGACGCCTTCCCGATCATCTGGATGGCGGTGACGCAAGGCGGCCGCACGCCGATCGAGGTCTCCGACTATCTGGCGCGCTACGTGAAGCCGCGGCTGTCGGTGCTGCCCGGCGCGGCCGACGTGTGGATCTTCGGCGAGCGCCGGCCGGCGATGCGCATCGAGGTCGACCGCGACCGGCTGGCCGGCTATCGCCTGACCGTGCAGGACGTGGAAGACGCCCTGCGGCGCGGCAACGTCGAGCTGCCGTCGGGGCGCATCGAGTCGGCCAAACGCGAGTTCAACATCGTCGCCGCCACCGACCTGCAGACGGTACAGCAGTTCGAAGACGCGATCATCGCCAATTTCAACGGCTACCCGGTGCGGCTGCGCGACGTGGCCACCGTTCGCATCGGCGCGGTCAACGAGCGGGTGATCGCGCGCTTCAAGGGCGAGCCGTCGATCAACATGGGCGTGGTCAAGCAGGCGACCGGCAATCCGCTGGAGCTGTCGCAGGCGGTGCGCGCCGAGGTGGCGAAGATCAACGAAACGCTGCCGCCCGGCATGCAGATCACGGTCGTGTACGACTCCTCGGTGTTCATCGAGCAGTCGATCAAGCAGGTGTTTGCGACCGTGACCGAAGCCGTGATCCTGGTCGTGCTGGTGATCTTCTTTTTCCTGCGCAACTTCCGCGCCACGCTGATTCCGCTGGTGACGATCCCGGTGTCGCTGGTGGGGGCGTTCGCGTTGATGTACGCGTTCGGCTTCACGATCAACACGTTGACCCTGCTGGCGATGGTGCTGGCGATCGGGCTCGTGGTGGACGACGCGATCGTCGTGCTGGAGAACATCTACCGCAACATCGAGCACGGCATGCCGCGCGTCGAGGCGGCGATCAAGGGCATCAAGGAAATCGGCTTCGCGGTGATCGCGATGACGCTGACGCTGGTGGCGGTGTTCGCGCCGCTGGCGTTTTCTACGGGCCGCACCGGGCGCCTGTTCATCGAGTTCGCGCTCGCGCTGGCCGGCGCGGTGCTCGTTTCCGGCTTCGTCGCCCTGACCCTATCGCCGATGATGTGCAGCAAGCTGCTGCGGCACGAGACCAAGCACGGGCGACTGTACAACGCGATCGACGGTTTTCTGAACGCGCTGACCAGCGGCTACGCGCGCTCGCTGGCGTGGGTGCTCGCGCATCGCTGGGTCGTGCTGACCGGCTGGGCCGTGGCGCTCGCCGCAGCCGCCGCTTTGTTCGCGGTACTGCGCTCGGAGCTGGCACCGGTGGAGGACCGGGGCGTGATCTTCGGCCGCCTGCAGGCGCCGCCGGGTTCGACCGTCGATTACACGTCCGAGCAGCTGCGCGCGGTGGAGGCGTACTACGCGACGATTCCGGAAGCGGTCGCCTACAACGCGATCGCCGGCTTCCCGACGGTGGACTTCGGCAACGCGATCCTGCGCTTGAAACCTTGGGACGAACGCACGCGCAAACAGCAGGACATCGCGCGCGAGCTGAACGCGAAGTTCGCCACGCTGCCGGGCGTGATCGGGTTCGCGGTCAATCCGCCGTCGCTCGGCCAGTCGCCACGCGCGCTGCCGATCGAGTACGTGATCATGGCGCAAGTGCCGTACCCCGAGCTGGATCGCATCGTCGCCCAGTTCATCGCCGAGTTGAGCAAATATCCGGGCGTGCAGAACCTGCAGACCGACCTGCGGCTGAACACACCCGAGCTGCGCGTGGACGTAAACCGCGACAAGCTGGCCGACCTCGGCATCGCGGTGCAGACCGTCGGGCTGACGCTGCAGTCGATGCTCGGCGGACGTCAGGTCACGCGCTTCAAGCGCGACGGCGAGCAGTACGACGTGATCGTGCAGGTAGCGCCGCGCGACCGCACGCGGCCGAACGACATCGCGGACATCTACGTGCGTGCGCGCGACGGCAGCATGGTGCAGCTGGCCAACGTGGCGACGGTGCAAGAGGGCGTGTCGCCGCAATCGCTGAACCACTTCAACCGCCTGCGCGCGGTGAGCATCACCGGATTGCTCGCGCCCGGCTACACGCTGGGCGAGGCGCTGGCGGTGATGGACGAAACCGCGAAGCGCGTGCTGCCGCCCGCGGCGCTGACCGATCTGAACGGCCAGTCGCGCGAGTTTCGCGACACGCGCGGCAGCATTTACCTGACGTTCGTGCTGGCGCTGATCTTCATCTACCTGGTGCTGGCGGCGCAGTTCGAAAGCTTCGCCGATCCGTTCGTGATCATGCTGTCGGTGCCGCTGTCGATGACCGGGGCGCTGGCCGCGCTGTGGGCGACGGGCGGGACGCTCAACATCTACAGCCAGATCGGGCTGATCACGCTGGTCGGGCTGATCACCAAACACGGCATTCTGATCGTCGAGTTCTCCAATCAGTTGCGCGAACGCGGCGAGGAACTGTTCGCTGCCGTACGCCACGCCGCCGAGCTGCGGCTGCGGCCCATTCTGATGACCACCGGTGCGATGGTACTGGGCGCGGTGCCGCTGGCGCTCGCCGCCGGTGCGGGGGCGGAAAGCCGCAAACAGATCGGCTGGGTGATCGTCGGCGGCCTCACCCTTGGCACGCTGCTGACGCTGTATGTCGTGCCGACCGTTTACACGCTGGTGCGGCAGTGGCTGGATAGGAAATCGGGAGTCGGGAGTGAGGAGGCTGCGGTAGATGCCGTTGCCGCTCGTGGCGCGGAATAGAGGGCCGGCCTTTCGTCCCAACGTCCGACACGCGCTCCCCAATCCGCAATGAGACAGGTCGTCCTCGATACCGAAACCACCGGCCTCGAAGCGAAAGAGGGCCACCGCATCATCGAAATCGGCGCGATCGAGATCGTCGGCCGCCGGCTCACGGAGCGGCGCCTGCACCATTACGTCAATCCGGAGCGCGACAGCGACGAAGGCGCGCTCGCGGTGCACGGCATCGACAACGATTTCCTGCGCGACAAGCCGAAGTTCGCCGACATCGCGCACGAGCTGCTGGAGTTCGTGCGCGGCGCCGAGGTGATCATCCACAACGCCGCGTTCGACCTCGAATTCCTGGACGCGGAGTTGGCGCGGCTCGGCTTGCCGCCATTCGTCACGCACTGCGCCAAGGTCACCGATTCGCTGGCGCTGGCGCGCGAGCTGCACCCTGGCAAGCGCAACTCGCTCGACGCGCTGTGCGAGCGCTACCAGGTGAACAACGCGCAGCGCACGCTGCACGGCGCGCTTCTCGACGCCGGGCTGTTGGCCGAGGTGTATCTGGCGATGACGCGCGGCCAGGACAGCTTGGGCATGGATCTGGGGATCGCAGCGCCGGTGGAGGACGCGGTGCCGATCGACGCTTCGGGCCTAATCGTGCTCGCCGCCTCCGAGGCGGAGATCGCCGCCCACGAAGCGATCCTCGACGCGATCGAGCGCCAGGCGAAAACCGCCGTCTGGCGTGCCGCGGCTTAGCCGGCCGCGCCGCGCGCCAGCCGCTCGCGCAACTCGCGCTTGAGCACCTTGCCGGTGGCGTTTTTCGGCAGCTCGTCGACGAACACGTATCGCTTCGGACGCTTGAAGCGCGCGATGTGATCGAGGCAGAAGGCGTCGAGCTGCGCGGCCGTGCACTCGCGCGCCGGGTCGCGCACGACCACCGCGACCACGCTTTCGCCCCACTCGGGATCGGGTTCGCCGATCACCGCAACCTCCTTGATCGCCGGGTGCAGCAGCAGCACCTCCTCGACTTCGCGCGGATAGATGTTGCTGCCGCCCGAGATGATCAGATCCTTGCTGCGATCGACCAGCGTCAGATAGCCGAACTCGTCGAACCGGCCCAGATCGCCGGTGTGCAGCCAGCCGTGCGCGAGCGTGGCCGCGGTCGCCGCCTCGTTGTTCAGGTAGCCGCGCATCACGGCGTCGCCGCGCACGCACACCTCGCCGGTTTCGCCCGCGGCCAGCGGCCGGTCGCCGGCATCGAACACCGCCACTTCGACGCCCATTTGCGCGCGGCCGACCGAGCCCAGCCGCGCCAGCCAGCGCGCCTCGTCTTCGTCGGGGCGGCGCAGGTGATCGGCCGCCGGCAGCACGGTGATCGTCATCGGACTTTCGCCCTGGCCATAGATCTGCACTAGCCGCGCACCGAGGCGCTCGAGCGCGCGCCGGCAATCGGCGACGTACATCGGCCCGCCGCCGTAGACGATCTGCTTCAAGGTGCGGGCGTCGCCGCGCAGGCCGTCGACGAGCCGCATCACCATCGTCGGCGCCGCGAAGAACTTGGCACCCGGCACGCGATCGAGCAGCGCGTCCAGTTCGGCGACATCGAAGCCGCGCGAAGCCGGCACGAACTGCACGCAGCCGGCGGCGATGTTCGGGACGATGTAGATGCCCGAGCCGTGCGACATCGGCGCCGCGTGCACCAGCGTTTCGCCCGGCACCGCGCAATCGACGTCGGCGAGATAGTTCAAACTCATCGCCAGCAGGTTGCGATGCGTCAGCATCACGCCCTTGGGCCGGCCGGTCGTGCCGCTGGTGTAGAACAGCCAGGCGATCGAGTCCGGGGCTGCCTCTGCGATCGATGCCGGTTCGCCCTGAGCAAGCCCCCCGTAATCGGCGCCGTCGACGTCGATGAAGCGCGTGCGGGGCCGGACGCGCGCGGCGTCGATCGCTACGGTGTCGACGTCGGCGGTGACGAAGGCGAGGTCGGCGCCCGCATCGTCGAGGATGAATGCCACCTCGCGCGGATGCAGCTTGACGTTGACCGGGATAGCCGCGAGCCCCGCCGCCCAGCATGCGAACAGCAGCTCCACGTAGGCGGCGTGGTTCTTCATCACGAGCGCGACGCGCGCACCCGGTGGCTGCGTCAGCGGCCCGCGCAACGCGGCGGCGAGCCGCAGCGCACGCGCCGCCAGTTCGGCGTAAGTCCAGTGCGCGCGGTCCGGTTCGATCACCGCCGGTGCCGCCGGCAGCCGGCGCGCCGTGCGGGCGAGCAGTTGCGCAAGGTTCATGCGGGTAAGTCTATCGGCGCCGTTCACGGCACCGCGCGCGGCCCGAGCGTCAAGGCGCGGTGGTGAAGCTCGACACGAACTCGCCTTGCATCGGCAAGCCGTTGCGATCCCTGACGTCGGCGATGCGCACCTCGTAAGTCGTGACCGGCGCCAGCGGCAGCGCAGGAAAGAACACGTATTGCGCCGGCGCCCCGGCAACGATCGAACCCGCGAGCGGCGCGGACGGTCCAGCCGCGGCGCAGGCTGTCCTCGTCCACCGGTTCGCTGAACGTCAGCTCGATCGTTGTCGCCCGGTGGACGAATGCAGCACCGGCTGGCGGTGCGATCGCGACGACCCTCGGCGGCGTGGTGTCCGGCACGCGCCCGACAAGCAACGAGTCGCTGAGGGCGCGGCCGTCGGCGGACTGCACGGAGACGACGAGCCGGTTCCGTCCGATGGCCAGAGAAATGTCCGCCGTGTCCCAAGCGACGGTGGGTAGCAGCAGACAGTGCAGTCTTGCCGTGGCAGCGCCCGTCGCGCCGGTCGCCTCGTTCAGCCAACGCACCACGTAGCCGGGCGGCAGCGTCCCGATCGGGGCGTCACAGGCCGCTCCGCTTGGGATGAAGGCGCCGCCGGCGAGCCGCACGGTCGGCTGATCGGTCGAGAAGAACTGCGCCTCCGTCGGCTCGGTGATCCACACCAGAGAGTCGGTCGCTTCGCCGCCGGCCGAACTGCCGCTGCCGCACGCGGCGGCGAGCACACAGGAAGCCAGACTCCATGCGATCGGCAGTCGGCAGCGTTTGTGCATCGTCGGCGACGAGTGTGCGGCGCGAACAACGTACAGGCGCTCGGCGCCCGCACCTTGATCGTAGGCACCGGCCGCGCGCTCGAAGGCATCCCGCCGCGGCCTTGCTAGAATCGCGGACGCTTGCGGGCGGTTAGCTCAGCGGTAGAGCACTGCTTTCACACGGCAGGGGTCAGTGGTTCGATCCCACTACCGCCCACCACGATCCTCCGCAGCCCGGTCGTTCCGGGCTGTTTTTCTTTGCGCTGCGCCGTGCCTACGTCCTCCGCTGCCAGCACGCATTTCGTCGCGGCCGAGCGGCTGCGCGCCTGGGTGGCGCAAATGTTCGCCGCGGCCGGCTGCGGCGGCGAAGAAGCGGAGGCGATCGCCGCCTCGCTCGTGCAGTCGAATCTCTTCGGCCACGACTCGCACGGCGTGGCGCTGGTGCCGATGTACCTGGACGATCTGCGCCACGGCTTCGCGGTGCCCGGCGTGCGTGTGCGCGTCGAGCGCGACGACGGCGCGCTGGTGACGCTGGACGGTGGCCGCGGCTTCGGCCAGATCGTCGGCCGCCAGGCGATGGCGCTGGCGATCGAGCGCGCACGGCGGCACGGCTGCGCGGTGGTCGGATTGCACGATGCACATCATCTGGCGCGCATCGGCGAATGGGCGGAACAGTGCGCCGCCGCCGGCATGACCTCGGTGCACTTCGTCAACGTATTGTCGACGCCGGTGGTCGCGCCGTGGCGCGGCTCCGATGCGCGGCTGGTGACCGATCCGTTCTGCGTCGGCGTACCGCATGAACCGCATCCTTTGGTGCTGGACTATGCGACGAGCGCGATCGCGGTCGGCAAGGTGCGGGTCGCGCACGCCAAGGGCGAGCAGGTGCCGGCGGGCGTGCTGATCGACGCCGCTGGGCGGCCGACCAACGATCCCGCCGTCATGCTGGGTGAGCCGCCGGGGGCGCTGCTGCCGTTCGCACAACACAAGGGCTACGCGCTGGCCGTGATGTGCGAAGTGCTGGGCGGCGTGCTGTCGGGCGGGCGGGTGCAGGACGGCACGCACCGCGGCGGCGTGTTCAACAACATGCTGTCGATCGTCATCGATTCGCAGCGGCTGCGTGGACGCACCGAGCAACAGGCGCAGATCGCCGCGCTGGAGCGCTGGGTCAAGGGCTCGCCGCCGGCCGATCCGCAAGCGCCGGTGCAGCTTCCGGGCGAACCGGAGCGGATGACCGAGCGCGACCGTCTGCGGCTGGGCATTCCGATTCCGGCGGCCACCGCCGCCGCCTTGCGCGCCGAGGCGCAGCGTCTCGGCATCGAAGACAACCCGTTCGAAGGACGAGAAGCGTGAACGAAGCGCGTTTCGATGTGGCGCAGTTGGGCGCCTTCGCGGCCGAGCTGTTCGCGCGCGCGGGCCTCGCGCGCGACCGCGCCGAGTGCGTGGCGCAACTGCTGCTCGAAGCCGATCTGCTCGGCCATACCACGCATGGCTTGGCGCTGGCCGCCGGCTATCTGAAGGAACTGGTCAACGGCGCGATGGCCGCCCGCGGCGACCCGCGCATCCTCAACGACTTCGAAGCGAGCGCGGTCTGGGACGGCCAGCGGTTGCCGGGGCTGTGGCTGACGCGCGAGGCGGTGCGCGCCGCGGCCGGCAAGGCGCGCCGCTAC
>DATLZG010000288.1:0-2217 GCA_035574095.1 Burkholderiaceae bacterium
GCGGTGCTCGGCGTGCTGGACGCGGCGGTGGAGCTCGCCGCGCGCGTGGCGAGCCTCGATCCCGATCTGATCATCATCGGCGCCGATTCGCCCCAGCGCGACACGCTCGAGCACATCGCCGCGATGACGCAGCGTTCGCCGCGGCCGATCGTGCTGTTCACCGAGGACCCCGACCGCGAACGCATGCAGCGCGCGATCCGCGCCGGGGTGTCGTCGTACGTCGTCGCCGGCCTGGAGCCGCGGCGGCTGCGGCCGATTTTGGACGTCGCGCTGGCGCGTTTCGAGGCCGAGGCCGCGCTGCGCGCGCAGTTGCAGGCGTCGCAGGCGGCGCTGGCGGAACGCAAGCGCATTGAGCGCGCCAAGGGCATCCTGATGCAGGCGCGCGGGTTGAGCGAAGAAGCCGCCTACGCCGAGCTGCGCCGGCTGGCGATGAACCGCGGCGCCAAGCTGGTGGAAATCGCCGACCGCATCATCGAAGCGCGCGAGCTGCTGTCCTGAAGCCGGGCCGGGGAATCGCGCCCGCCAACGTGCACGAAGCGCCGCCCTGGTGCATGGCGCGCGCGGGATTGGTGCAGCGCGGCAATCCGGCGCCGCGGCTTCCCAGGGGCTAGGCCTGGCATTGCCCTTGCTCATGACGGGTTGTGACTGCGCGCGGCAACGGCGTCGTGCGCGGAAAGGCAAAGGCGTCTGCCGGGGCCGCGCGCCCCGCCAGGCGCCTTTTCGTTTCTCTGACCGACGAACGAAGGAAGCGACCATGGCGAGCGGCGTAGCGGTCAATCGCAGCAAGCGGCGTTCATTAATCCGCGGCCTGCCTGCGGCGGCCTTGACTTTGGCGGGAGGAAAAATGGCCTCGAGCGTGGCCTATGCGGCCGGGTCCGACGCGCCGGAGAAAAAAGAGGTGCGCATCGGTTTCATTCCGCTGACCGACTGCGCGTCGGTGGTGATGGCGGCGGTCAACCAGTTCGACGCCAAGTACGGCATCAAGATCGTGCCGACCAAGGAGGCCAGTTGGGCCGCCGTGCGCGACAAGCTGGTCAACGGTGAGCTGGACGCCGCGCACGTGCTCTATGGGCTGGTCTATGGCGTGCATCTGGGCATCGGCGGGCCGAAAAAGGACATGGCGGTGCTGATGACGTTGAACCACAACGGCCAGGCGATCACGCTGAGCAAGAAGCTGACGGAGAAAGGCGCGGTGGACGGCGCCTCGCTGCGCGCGCTGATGGGCAAGGACAAGCGCGAATACACGTTCGCGCAGACCTTTCCGACCGGCACGCACGCGATGTGGCTTTATTACTGGCTGGCGGCGGCCGGCATCAACCCGATGACCGAGGCCAGGATCATCACCGTGCCGCCGCCGCAGATGGTGGCCAACATGCGGGTCGGCAACATGGACGGCTACTGCGTGGGCGAGCCGTGGAACCACCGCGCGATCGCCGACGGCATCGGCATCACCGCGATCACCACGCAGGACATCTGGAAGGACCACCCGGAAAAGGTCCTCGGCACCACCGCCGAGTACGTGCAGAAGTACCCGAACACCTGCCGCGCGATGGTGGCGGCCATTTTGGAGGCCGGCCGCTGGATCGACGCCAGCCTGTCCAACCGCCTGAAGATGGCCGAAACCATCGCCGACAAGGCCTACGTCAACACCTCGGTGGACGTGATCAACCAGCGCATTCTGGGCCGCTATCAGAACGGCCTCGGCAAGACCTGGGACGATCCGAACCACATGAAGTTTTTCAACGACGGCTATGTCAACTTCCCGTTCCTGTCCGACGGCATGTGGTTCCTGACCCAGCACCGGCGCTGGGGGCTGCTGAAAAACGACGTCGACTACCTGGCGGTCGCGCGCCAGGTCAACCCCATCGACCTCTACAAAGAGGCGGCCACTGCCGCCAAGGTGAGCGTGCCGAAAGACGCGCTGCGGACCTCCAAGCTGATCGACGGCGTCGTCTGGGACGGCAAGCAGCCGGCCCAGTACGCGGCGAGTTTCAAGCTGCGCGCCGCTTGAGTCTGCAACCGGAGCCCGTGCGGCGCCGACGAGGAGCCCGACCATGAACACCGCGCGATCGATCAAGCCAGTACGCCTCTCGCCAACCTCTCACGCCAAGGCGGCTGCGCCGGCGGCGCCGGCCAACGACGCCGCGATCGCCGCGGCCCAGGTGCGGCCCGCGCTGCCGCGGCTGACGCCGCAGGAGCGCGCGCAGGAGGCGCGCC
>DATLZG010000289.1:0-19832 GCA_035574095.1 Burkholderiaceae bacterium
GCGCAAGCGGCCGGCGCGCAAGCGGCCGGCGCGCAGAAGCTGGCGACCAAGCCGGGGCCGTTCTCGACGATGGAGAAGCCCACGCCGTACGCGCTGGTCACCAACTACTGCAATTTCTACGAGTTCGGCACCGACAAAGAAGACCCGCCGCGGCTGGCGCCGAAGTCGCTGCGCACGCGGCCCTGGCAGGTGGTCGTCGACGGTGCGGTGAAGCGGCCGCGGACCTTCGACATCGACGACCTGTTGAAACTCGCTGCGCTGGAGGACCGGGTCTACCGCCTGCGTTGCGTGGAGGCATGGTCGGCCGTCGTACCTTGGGTCGGCTACCCGCTGGCGGAGCTGATCCGGCGCGTCGAGCCGACCGGTAATGCCAAGTTCGTCGAGTTCACGACGCTGGCGGATCGCAGCCAGATGCCGGGAATCGCATCGTCGGTCATCGACTGGCCCTATACCGAGGGTCTGCGGATGGACGAAGCGATGCACCCGCTGACGCTGCTGACGTTTGGCCTGTACGGCGAAGTGCTGCCGGCGCAGAACGGGGCGCCGGTGCGCATCGTCGTGCCTTGGAAGTACGGCTTCAAGAGCGCGAAGTCGCTGGTGCGCATCCGCTTCGTCGAAACGCAGCCGTTGAACAGCTGGCAGAAGGCCGCGCCGCACGAGTACGGCTTCTATTCCAACGTCAATCCGACGGTCGATCATCCGCGCTGGAGCCAGGCCACCGAGCGCCGGCTCGGCGAGGATGGCCTGTTCACCAAGCGCCGGCCGACGCTGATGTTCAACGGCTACGGCGAACAGGTGGCCTCGCTGTACGCCGGCATGGATTTGCGAAAGTTCTACTGAGTTGCCCGCGCCTGCCGCTGCCCACGGCTCCCCGGCGCCGCTGCTGCGGCGCATACCGCTGCTGGCACGGGTGCCGGTGGCTCTGCAACCGCGGACGTTCGCTCGGCTACGCGCCGTCGCTTTCGTACTTGCGTGCCTGCCGCTCGCGCGACTTTTCTACCTGGGTGCGGCGGACGAACTGGGCGCGAACCCGGTCGAATTCGTCATCCGCTCGCTCGGCACGTGGGCGCTCGTGCTTCTGTGCGTGACGCTGGCGATCACGCCGCTGCGCTGGCTGAGCGGCTGGGCGTGGCCGCTGCGGCTGCGCCGCATGGCCGGGCTGTTCTGTTTCTTCTACGCGTTGCTGCACGTCGGCGCGTACCTGGGGCTGGATCAATGGTTCGATTGGGCCGCCATCGTCGAGGACATCGCCAAGCGCCCATACATCACGGTCGGCTTGGCCGCTTTCCTGCTGTTGCTGCCGCTGGCGGCGACTTCCACCAACGCGATGGTCCGGCGTCTCGGCGCTCGCAACTGGCAGCGGCTGCACCGGCTGGTGTACGCGATCGCGCTGCTCGCGATCCTGCACTACTGGTGGCAGAAGGCGAGCAAAAACGACTTCGGCGCGGTGGCGCCGTATGCGCTCGCCGTCGCCGCGCTGCTCGGAGCGCGCGCGTGGCGCTGGGCACGCAGTGCCGTCAGCGGCTGCCGCCCGCCGGACTACGGCAACACCGACTCGCCGGCAAACAGCTCCGCGACCTCCTCGCGCCGGCGCACGCAGTAGAACCGCTCGCCGTCGACCATCACCTCGGCGGCGCGGCCGCGCGAGTTGTAGTTGCTCGCCATGCTCATGCCGTACGCGCCGGCACCCCGTACCGCGAGCAGATCGCCGGGCGCGAGCGCCAGCTCGCGATCGCGCGCCAGCCAGTCGCCCGATTCGCAGACCGGCCCGACGATGTCGTATACGGTCGGCGTGGCGGCGCGCGCTTGCACCGGCTGCACGTCCATCCATGCCTCGTATAACGACGGCCGCAGCAAGTCGTTCATCGCCGCATCGACGACCGCGAAGTTGCGCGCCGCGCCGGGCTTGAGCAGCGTCACGCGCGTCAACAACACCCCGGCGGCGCCGACCAGCGAGCGGCCCGGCTCGAATAGCAAGGCCTTGTCGGCATGGCCGCGCACCGTCACGCGTTCGACCAGTGCGCCGATCAGTGCGCCGGGTGGCGGCGGCGACTCGTCGCGGTAGCGGATGCCGAGGCCGCCGCCGAAGTCGATGTGATGCAAGCGGATGCCGGCGCGCGCGAGCGCATCGACCAGATCGAGCAGCCGATCGGCGGCGTCCACATACGGTGCGACTTCGGTGATCTGCGAGCCGATATGGCAGTCGATGCCGACCGCCCGCAGATGTTTGCTCGCCGCAGCCCGTCGGTACAGCGGCAACGCGTCTTCGTACGCGACGCCGAATTTGTTCTCGCGCAACCCGGTGGAGATGTAGGGATGGGTCTTGGGATCGACGTCCGGGTTCACACGCAGCGAGATCGGGGCCCGCTTGTCCATCTGCGCGGCCACACGCTCGATCTCGGCCAACTCCGCCGCCGATTCGACGTTGAAGCACAGGATCTCGGCCGCCAGCGCCTGCGCGATCTCCGCGCTCGTCTTGCCGACGCCGGAAAACACCGTCTTGCGCGCGTCGCCGCCGGCGGCCAGCACGCGCGCCAGCTCGCCGCCGGACACGATGTCGAAGCCCGCGCCCAGGCGCGCCAGCACGTTCAGCACCGCGAGATTCGAGTTCGCCTTGATTGCGTAACACACCAGCGCATCGCGGCCCGCGAGTGCGTCTGCGTACGCTGCGAAGGCGGCCTCGATCGCGCGCCGCGAATAGACGTAGCTTGGCGTACCGAAGCGCGCGGCGATTTCGGCCAACGGGACGCCTTCGCAGTAAAGGGCGCCGGCGCGATGCGTGAAACCGGTTGCCGCCGCGCTGGTCATCGGCTCTGGTCCGAGGCGGCCGGAACGTCGGCCGGCTTGCGCTCTGCCGGCTTGGCCGGCGGCGTCGGTTGCGGCTGCGGCCAGGCCGCGCTCGGCGGCGAGCCGGGAAGATGCAGCGGGCCCTTGTGGCCGCACCCGGCCAGCACCGCCGCCAGCAATGACCCCACTAGAATCGTTGCCCGAAGCTTCATGCGGCCAAGATATCACGCGCGCAAACACGGGCAGAGCGGATGACTGACAGCGAATTCATCGCGCAAGCCGAAGCCACACTGGCGGCGATCGAGCGCGCGCTCGAAGCGATCGGCGTGGAGGTCGAAATCGAGCGCAGCGGCAACGTGCTGACGCTCGAGTTCGCCGACGGCGGCAAGGTGGTCGTCAACCTGCAGGAGCCGATGCAGCAGATCTGGGTCGCGGCGCGCAGCGGGGCTTCGCACTACGCGTGGCGCGACGACGCCTGGCGCGACACGCGCGACGGGCGGGAACTGTTCGCTGCGCTATCGGCGATCGTTTCCGCGCACGCCGAGACGCCGGTGATTCTGCGCCCGCGCTGAGCGCGCGCCGCTCAGAACACCTGATCGCGTACCGTGTCCGCCTTCTTCTGTTCTTCCGGCGGCAGACCGTCTTCCAAGCCGACCCCGGCGACGCCCTGGCCGGGGGGATACTCGGCCAGATAGACCTCGCCGCCAATGGTGACCACGCCGTCGGGCATCGGCAGCCAGCGTTCGGGTCGGTCTTTCAGCGCGGTCGCCATGTAACCCATCCAGATCGGCAAGGCCAGCCCGCCGCCGGTTTCGCGTTCGCCGAGAGCGCGCGGCTGATCGAATCCAACCCAGCCGACGCCGACGATGCCGCCGCCATAGCCGGCGAACCAGGCATCGTGCGAATCGTTGGTCGTGCCTGTCTTGCCCGCCAGATCGCCGCGCTTGAGCGCCGCCGCGCGCGCCGCGGTGCCGACGCGCGTGACGTCGCGCAGCAGGCTGTCCATCACGTAGGCGGTGCGCGCATCGAGCACGCGGTCGGCTTCGGTAAACGGCCCGCGCGGGGGCGCCTCCATCAGCACCTTGCCGGTCGAGTCGGTGACGCGCGAGATCAGGTAGGGCTGCACGCGGTAGCCGCCGGTCGCGAACACCGCGTACGCGGCCATCAGGCGCCACGGCGTCACCGAACCTGCGCCGAGCGCCATCGTCAGATAAGGCGGATGCCGCTCCGGCTCGAAGCCGAAACGCGTGACGTAGGCCTGCGCGTACTGCGGGCCGATCGCCTGCAGGATGCGGATCGAAACCAGGTTCTTCGACCGCGCCAACGCCTGCCGCAATCGCAGCGGGCCCTCGTACTTGCCTTCGAAGTTGCGCGGTTCCCAAAGCTGGCCGCCGGTCAGCTCGGGGTCGATCACCAGCGGCGCATCGTTGATCAGGGTGCTCGGCGTGAAACCCTTCTCCAACGCCGCCGCGTAGATGAACGGCTTGAAACTCGAGCCGGGTTGACGCCACGCTTGGGTCACGTGATTGAACTTGTTCAGGTTGAAGTCGAACCCGCCGACCAGTGCGCGTACCGCGCCGTCGTCGGCCGATGCGGCGACGAAAGCGGCCTCGACCTGCGGCAACTGGCCGATCTCCCAAGTCCCCTTGGCGTTGCGACTCAGGCGAATCACCGCGCCGGGCACGATGCGCCGCGCCGGCTGAGCGCGCGCGTCAAGCGAGCGCGCCGCGAAGCGCAGCCCCTCGCCGACGATTTCGATCGATTCGCCGCCCTGGAGCACCGCCAGCACGCGTTTCGGCGTCGCTTCCAGCACGACCGCCGGCAGCAGATTCGGACTGTCGATCGCCTCGGCCAGCGTGTCCTCGATTGCCTGTTCGCGCCGCGCCGCATCGCCGCGCAAGTCGATGAACGCTTCCGGGCCGCGGTAACCGTAACGGCGGTCGTAGTCGAGCACTTGTTGCCGCAGGGCGCTGTAAGCCGCTTGCTGCTCCTGGCTGATCAGCGTCGTATAGACGTTCAGTCCCCGCGTGTAGGTCTCTTCGCGGAACACGTCGAACATCAACTGGCGCGCCATCTCGGCCGCGTGTTCGGCGTGCAGGCGCGTGCGGCTCGTCTCCGCCAACGTCTGCGCATAAGCGCGCGTGCGGATCGGTTGCGCGAGGGCGGCGTCATGCGTCGCACGGTCGATCTTGCCGAGCGCCAGCATGCGGCCGAGCACGTACTGCTGACGCCCTTTGGCGCGCCGCATGCTGGAGATCGGGTTGTAGGCGGACGGCGCCGGCGCGATGCCCGCCAGCATCGCGGCTTCGCCGACCGTCAGGTCGGCGAGCCTCTTGCCGAAATAGGTCTGCGCGGCAGCCGCGAATCCGTAAGCGCGCTGACCAAGGAAGATCTGGTTCAGATAGATCTCGAAGATGCGATCCTTGGTCAACCCGGACTCGATCTTCAACGCCAGCGCAATCTCGTACAGCTTGCGAACGTAGGACTTCTCCGAGCTGAGGTAGAACGTGCGCGCGATCTGCATCGTGATCGTGCTGCCGCCTTGACGGCGGCGACCGGTCGCGAAGTTGGCCAGCGCCGCGCGCGCGATGCCGGCGTAGTCGACGCCGGAGTGCTCGTAGAAGCGATCGTCTTCGGCGGCGAGCACCGCGTCCTTGACGAATTGCGGCACGTCGCGGAAGGCGACGTACTCGCGGCGCTCCTCGCCGAACTCGCCGATCAGCACGCCGTCGGACGTGTAGACACGGAGCGGGATCTTCGGGCGGTAGTCGACCAGCGCATCGATCGGCGGCAGGTTCGCGTACACGACCGCGAACGCAAACACGAGCAGCAGGGCCGCGGCGACAGCAGCGCCGGCCGCGAGCGCGACTGCCTGCAACAGTAACGGGCGCCACGGCGGGAAGGTCAGACGCGGTTTCGCGGCGGCAGAGTCGGGGGCGTCGGGCACGGCGAATTCACGGAGCGCGCTACGGACGCATCACCGCGGAAGTGGGGGCACCATCAAATCCGCTCGAACGCGGACGATATGTTGGGACGATTATAGGCAGCGGCGTGCGCTTGCCCGGCGTCGCGGGCGGCGCCCGAGGGGCGGTGGCGTTGAAGGCGGCGAAATGCGACGCGAAAACGGTAAGTCCTCGTCCGTTTGCGGGGCTTGTGCCGCCTGGATTTCCATTGTTAGGATTTTTGAAGTACCCTCGAACAAGATTGCGGTAAGCGCGCGAAAGATAAAGAAAATGAGACGGTCGGACCGTCCTTTTCGACGGCTCGACGCCGTCCGGCCACAGGCAAGCTTCTGCGCGATCGTCCGAGTCGCTTCGCTGCAGTTCTGACCGCCCAACGACATCGGGAGCGCCCACTTGGCCTTCGATTTGCCATTCACCAACAAGACCCCGCCGCTGATCGGTTTGGACATCGGTTCGTCGAGCGTCAAGCTGGTCGAACTGTCCGAAACCGGCGGCACGATGCGGCTCGAGCGCTATGCAATCGAACCACTGCCACGCGGAGCCGTGGTCGACGGCAACATCGACAAGATCGATCTCGTGGCCGAGGCGGTCAAGCGGGCTTGGCGTCGCTCGGGGACGCGCATCAAGAACGTCGCGATGGCGCTGCCGGCGTCGGCGGTCATCACCAAGCGGATCGCGCTGCCCGCCAACCTGCGCGAAGAAGAACTCGAGATGCAGGTCGAGAGCGAGGCCAACCAGTACATCCCGTTCGCGCTCGACGAGGTGAGCCTCGACTTCCAGGTGTTGGGGCCGATCCCCAATGCGCCCGACGACGTGGAGGTGCTGATCGCCGCCTCGCGCAAAGAAAAGGTCGAGGACCGGATGGCGGTCGCGCAGGCGGCCGGATTGAAGCCGGTGGTCGTCGACGTCGAGTCCTACGCGATGCGTGCGGCGCTGGAACGTGTGATCGCACAGTTGCCGAACGGCGGCGAAGGGTTGGTGATCGCGGTCTTTTACATCGGTGCCAATGCCACGAGCGTCACCGTGATGCACGATGGCGAGGCGATTTACGAGCGCGAGCAGCCGTTCGGTGGCCAGCAGTTGACCGGCGACATCGCACGCGCCTATGGCATTCCGGCCGAAGAGGCAGAGCAGAAGAAGCGCAGCGGTGACCTGCCGGCCAACTACGAGAACGAAGTTCTGCGGCCGTTCATCGACACCGCCGTCACCGAAATTACCCGCGCGCTGCAGTTTTTCTTCACCTCGACGCCGTACACGCGCGTCGACCAGATCATGCTGGTGGGCGGCTCGGCCGTGCTGACCGGGCTGCCCGACGCGCTGATGGAGCGCGCTCAGGTACCGACCTCCGTCGCGTCGCCGTTCAAGGGCATGGAGATTTCCGCTGCCGTGCGCGAGAAGCAGCTGCGCCTCGACGCGCCGGCGCTGCTCACGCCCTGCGGGTTGGCGATGCGGAGGTTCGACAAATGACGCGCATCCGCATCAACCTGCTGCCGCATCGCGAGGCCAAGCGCGAGCGGCAGAAGAAGGCCTTTTACTTCCTTTCCTTCCTCAGCCTGGTGGCCGGCGTGGCGTTGGTCGGGCTGGTGTGGTCGGTGCTGCAAGGCTACATAGGCGCCCAGCAGGATCGCAACAACTTCATCGCCGGCGAGAACCGCAAGCTGGACGTGCAGATCAAGGAGATCGCCACTCTGCGCCAGGAGATCGAAGCGCTGCGCGCCCGCCAGCGCGCGGTCGAGGATCTGCAAGCCGACCGCAACCAACCCGTCTATCTGCTCGACGAATTGGCGCGGCAGACGCCGGAGGGCATCTACTTGCGTGCGATCAAGCAGGAGGACCGCAAGGTGAACGTGCAGGGATGGGCCGCCTCGAACGAGCGCGTGTCCGAGTTCCTGCGCAACTTGCAGAACGGCTCCAAGTATCTCGAGCGGCCGGAGCTGATCGAGATCAAGCTTGCCGGCCAGAGCCCGCAAGGAGTGCAGCGGCGGCTGTTCGAGTTTTCGTTGAACTTCTTCCTGCGGCCCACCCCCGAGCGCGCGCAGCTGCAGGCGCAGGGGCGTGCGGCGCCGGCACGGCCGGCGAACGCGGCTGCGAAGAAGTAAGCGATCCGTAGGAAGACATATGGCGAACGCGCGCGACATCCTGTCCCAGTTCAAGGGGCTGACACTCGAAAACGTGGGCTCGTGGCCGCTGGCACCGCGCATCGCCGTCTGGCTGCTGGCGATCGTGCTCTGTGCGGTGCTCGGCTGGTTCCTGTTCTGGAGCAAGCAGGTCGAGGAACTCGACCGGCTGCGCGCCGAGGAGGCGTCGCTGAAGGAGCAGTACAAGCAGAAGCTGCAGCAGGCGATCAACCTCGAGGAGTTGCGCAAGCAGAAGGAACAGGTCAGCCAGTACGTGCTGACGCTGGAGAAGCAGTTGCCGAGCAAGGCCGAAATGGACGCGCTGCTGTCCGACATCAACCAGGCGGGCATCGGCCGCGGCCTGCAATTCGAGCTGTTTCGACCCGGGCAGGTGAACTTGAAGGACTACTACGCCGAGCTGCCGATCGCCGTGAAAGTCTCCGGCCGCTATCACGATCTCGGGGCCTTTACCGGCGATATCGCCAATTTGCCGCGCATCGTCACGCTGAACAATCTGAATCTGCAGACCGCGCGCGACGGTTCGCTGACGCTGGACGCGACGGCCAAGACGTTCCGCTATCTGGACGAAGAGGAGCTGGCCGCGCAGCGCAAGGCGCGCCAGGCGCAGCAGCAGGCGAAGAAGTAGGTACCGATGAAAAACACCCGTTGGCTTGCACTGCTCGGCGCGGCCGCCCTGTCGGCGGCGTGCATGGGGTCCAATGAAGTCGAAATCCAGCAATGGATGGCCGAGGTGCGGCAGACGATGAAGCCGAGCACGCAACCGGTGCCGGAGCCGAAGGAGTTCACGCCGTACGCATACGAGGCGCGCACGCTGGTCGACCCGTTCGACCCGCAAAAGGTCGTGATGGCGGTGGCGCGACAGCAGCAGGCGCGGGTCAGCGCCAGCGCGATCAAGCCCGACTTGGAGCGCCGCCGCGAGACGCTCGAAGGATTCCCGCTCGACCAGATCCGCATGGTAGGCATGATGCGCCAGGGCGGCACCAACGTCGCACTGCTGGAGACGAACGGGGTGACGCATCTGGTGCGCGTCGGCAACTACGTCGGCCAGAACTTCGGTCTGATCACGCGCATCTCGGAAACCGAGGTCCAGTTGAAGGAAATCGTGCAGGACGCGGCCGGCGAGTGGGTCGAGCGGCCGGCGAAGCTCGAATTGCAGGAAGCGAAGGCCGCGCGCGTCGCGCAAGGGAGCAAACGATGAGGTGGATCAGCAGAGCATTTCGCGCCGCGGCAGCGGGCGCTTTGACCGCCGCGCTGGCGGCCGTCGCTCCCGGCATCGCGTGGGCGCAGGCTGCCGCCAATAGCATCGAACGGGTCGACGCGACGCAAACCGGAACCAGCGTGATGCTGACGATACAGATGAAGTCTCCAGTCAGCGGTATTCCGGCGAGCTTCTCGGTCGCCAATCCGGCCCGCATTGCGATCGATCTGCCGCAGACCGTCAACAACCTGGGCCGCAACCTGGTGGAGATCAACCAGGGTGATCTGCGCTCGGTCAATGTCGTGCAGGCGCAGGGCCGCTCGCGGGTCGTGCTGAATCTGCGACGCGCGGTGACGCACGCGATCACGGTGGATGGCAACACGATTCAAGTGGCGTTGGGCACGACCGGCGATACGACGACCTTCCGTCCGGCGGAGGCGCCGGCCGCGGCCGCACCGACCGCCACGGCCCCTGCGACGGCTGCCGCCGAAGGCCGCGCGTTGCGGGCGATCGACTTCCGCCGCGGCGCCGAGGGCGAGGGCCGCGTGGTGGTCGACCTGTCGGACGCCAATACCAGCGTCGATATCCGCCAGCAGGGCAACCAGGTCGTCGTCGACTTCCTGAACACGGCGCTGCCCGAATCGCTGCGGCGGCGGCTCGACGTGACCGACTTCGGCACGCCGGTGGCGCTGATCAACGCCTTCCAGCAGGGCGCGAACACGCGGCTGGTGATCGAACCGCGCGGCCTGTGGGAGCAGAACGCCTACCAGAGCGATACACGTTTCGTGGTCGAGGTGAAGCCGGTCAAGGAGGATCCGACGCGGCTGTTCCAGGGGACCCGTCAGGGCTACCAGGGCGAACGGCTGTCGCTGAACTTCCAGAACGTCGATGTGCGCTCGCTGCTGCAGGTGATCGCTGATTTCACCAATTTGAACATCATCACCAGCGACTCGGTCCAGGGTTCGATCACGCTGCGGCTGAAGGACGTGCCGTGGGATCAGGCGCTCGACATCATCCTGCAGAGCAAGGGCCTGGACATGCGCAAGAACGGCAACGTGATCATCGTTGCCCCGCGTGAAGAAATCGCGGCCAAGGAGAAACTGGAGCTGGAGGCGCGCAACCAGATCGCCGATCTGGAACCGCTGCGAACCGAGAACTTCGTCGTCAACTATCAGAAGGCCGACGATGTGCGCAAGCTGCTGGTCGACGAAAAGCAGCGACTGCTGTCCAAGCGCGGCAGCGTCGTCGTCGATCAGCGCACCAATCAGCTGTTCGTGCAGGACACCGCGGCGCGGCTGGAAGAGGTGCGCCGGCTGCTGCAGCGGATCGACATCCCGGTGCCGCAGGTGATGATCGAAGCGCGCATCGTCGAAGCCGACGACCGCTTCAGCCAGAATCTGGGTGCGCGCTTCGGTTTCGCCCGCATCACGAACGGTGAGTGGGTCAACGCCGGCGCCGGCAGCTCGTTCGGCACCGGCACCGGCAGCGGCAGCAACAGCATCACGATCGGCGGCACCACGGTGACGAATCCGAACTTCGTCAACCTGCCAGCCGCGGGGCTGGGCGGATTCTCGGCCAGCACGATCGGCCTGACGCTGTTCAACAGCAGTGTCACGCGACTGCTGAACCTGGAGCTGTCGGCGCTCGAGGCGGACGGCCGTGGCAAGATCATCTCCAGCCCGCGCGTGATCACCGCGGACAAGGTCAAGGCGCTGATCGAGCAGGGCACCGAGATTCCGTATCAGGCGGCGACCTCCAGCGGTGCCACGCAGATCCAGTTCCGCAAGGCGGTGCTGAAGCTCGAGGTGACGCCGCAGATCACGCCCGAGGGCGCGATCTTCCTCGACGTTAAAGTCAATCGCGATAGTCCCAGCGCCATCGCGACGGGCGGTGCCGGCGTGGCGATCGACACCAAGGCAGTGCAGACGCAGGTTCTGGTGGAAAATGGTGGCACCGTCGTGCTAGGGGGCATTTACGAGCAGACCGAGCGCACGACGGTGACGAAGGTACCGCTGCTTGGCGACGTTCCGGTGCTCGGTTGGCTGTTCCGCAACCGCACGCGCGTGAACGATCGCACCGAACTGATGATCTTCATCACGCCGCGCGTCGTTTCCGAGCGCGTCGCCGCTGCCGTGCGCTGAAGCGCTGCCGGCGTATCGGGCGAGGGCCGCCGCCGGCGGCCTTCGTCGTCTTCGGGCGGGTAATCTGACGCCCCGTGGCGAGCGCGCGCAGATCTATTTTTCTGATCGGCATGATGGGCGCCGGCAAGACGACCGTCGGCCGGCTGCTGGCGCGCGAACTGAATTACGAGTTTGTCGATTGCGACCGCGAGATCGAGACGCGCAGCGGCGTGTCGATCGCCACCATCTTCGAGGTCGAGGGCGAGGAAGGTTTCCGGCGCCGCGAAGCGGCGCTGCTGGATGAGCTGACGCAACGCGCAGGCATCGTGCTCGCAACCGGCGGCGGCGCGGTGCTGCGTCCGGAGAACCGCGCCCACTTGCGCGCGCGCGGCCTCGTGATCTATCTGCAGGCGACTGCGGACGAAATCGTGCGCCGAACCGCCGCCGACAAAGCGCGCCCGCTGCTGCAAACCGACGATCCGCGCGCCCGCATCGGGCAGCTGCTCGCGGTCCGAGCGCCGCTGTACGCTGAAACCGCGCATCTGAGCTTCCACTCTTCGCCCGCCAGCCCGCACCGGCTCGCGCGGCGGATCCTCGAGCACGCCGAGGTACGACGTCTCGCCGGGGCTTCGTAGAATGCCGCCCATGCGCGCGACGGCTGACACCGTGGTCCGGGTCGATTTTGGCGGACGCGGCTACGACATCCGCATCGGCGCCGGGCTGCTCGGCCGGCTGGACGAGTGGGTCGCGCCGCTCGCGCCGACCGCGATCGTCGTCGTCACCGACCGGCAAGTCGCCACACTTTACGGGCAGCCCGCCGTGACGCGCTTGAGCGCAGTCGCGCGCACGCAGATGTTCGCGCTCGACGGCGGCGAGGCGGCGAAGGACCTCGGGTCGGTCGCGCGCGTGCTCGAGGCGCTCGTCGCCGCGCGTGCCGACCGCAAGAGCCTGATCGTCGCCCTGGGCGGCGGTGTCGTCGGGGATATCGCCGGTTTCGCCGCCGCGATCTACATGCGCGGCATCGATTTCGTGCAGGTGCCGACGACCTTGCTGGCGCAGGTCGATTCGTCGGTCGGTGGCAAAACGGGCGTGAACCTCGCCGCCGGAAAGAACCTGGTCGGTGCCTTTCATCAGCCGCGCGCCGTGATCGCCGATACCGAGACGCTGCGCACGCTACCGCCGCGCGAACTGTCCGCCGGCTTGGCCGAGGTGCTGAAGCACGGCCTGCTCGCCGACGCCGCGTACTTCGCACAGGTCGAGGGCGATCTGCCGCGCCTGCTCGCGTGCGACGATGACGCGCTGGCGCGGGCGATCGCGCGCTCCTGCGAGATCAAGGCGGGCGTGGTGGCACGCGACGAACGGGAGAGCGGCGAGCGCGCCTTGCTCAACCTCGGGCACACGTTCGGGCATGCGATCGAGGCGCTGACCGGATATGGGCGCTGGCTGCACGGCGAGGCGGTCGGCTGCGGGCTGTGCCTGGCGGCCGATCTGTCGCGGCAGCTCGGATTGATCGACGCCGCCGACGTGCGCCGCATCGAACGCGCGGTGGCGGCCGCGCGCTTGCCGACGCGCATCGAAGGACTGTCGCGGCAGGCGGCGGTCGAGGCGATGCGCGGCGACAAGAAGGCCGAGGCGGGCCAGATCCGGTTCGTCGTGCTCGAGCGCATCGGGCGCGCGATACAGCGCACCGTGCCGCCCGCGGTGCTCGACGCGACGCTCGCGGCCGGAGGCTACGTGTGAGCGGCGACGAGCAAAGGCTCGCGCCGTATGCCGCGCACCCGAGCGAATCGCGCGGGCGCGTGCACGACGAACCACCTACGGTTGGGCGCAGCGAGTTTCAGCGCGATCGCGACCGCATCGTTCATTGCACGGCGTTTCGCCGCCTCGAATACAAGACGCAGGTCTTCGTCAACCATGAAGGCGATTTATTCCGCACGCGGCTGACGCACTCACTGGAAGTGGCGCAGATCGGCCGCGGCATCGCGCGCACTTTGCGCGTCAATGAAGACCTGGTCGAGGCGATCGCGCTCGCGCACGACCTCGGCCACACGCCGTTCGGCCACGCCGGCCAGGACGCCTTGAACGAATGTATGGCGCCGCACGGCGGCTTCGAACACAACCTGCAGTCGCTGCGCGTCGTCGACGAGCTGGAGGAGCGCTACGGCGCGTTCAACGGGCTCAACCTGACGTTCGAGACGCGCGAAGGGATCCTGAAGCACTGCTCGCTGGAAAACGCGCGCAAGCTGGGCGAACTCGGCGCACGGTTCATCGCGCGCCGGCAGCCGTCGCTGGAAGCGCAGATCGCCAATCTCGCTGACGAGATCGCCTACAACAATCACGACGTCGACGACGGGCTGCGCTCCGGCTTGCTGCGTCTCGCGCAACTGGACGACGTACCGCTGTTCGCCCGCCACGTGCGCACCGTGCGCGAAACTTACCCGGGGCTGGCCGAGCGGCGATTGATCCATGAGACGGTACGACGCATGATCAATGCGCTGATCGTCGATCTTCTGCAGGAGACGACGCGCCGGCTCGAGGCAGTCGCCCCGCGGACCATCGACGACGTGCGCGCGGCACCGCCTCTGGTGGCCTTCTCCGATCCGATGCGGCGCGAGTGCGACCTGCTGAAACGCTTTCTGCTCGAGCACCTGTATCGCCACTATCAGGTGATGCGGATGACCAACAAGGCGCGTCGCATCGTGCGCGAACTGTTCGGAGCGTTCATGGAGGACATCCGGCTGCTACCCACCGACCATCGCGAGCGGGCTGTGGCCGATCGGCCGCGAGCGATCGCCGACTACGTTGCCGGCATGACCGACCGCTACGCCATCAAAGAGCACCGCCGACTGTTTGCCGTCGGAGAAATCTGACGCGATACGCGGTCGAGCCGGGGCAAATCGCTCACGAAAACCGCGGCCAGATTCCGAATTCCTTTGGCGGAACCCTCGATGGCACGGCTTCCACGGATCGCAGCCGCGGGTTACCCGCACCACGTCATACAGCGAGGTAACAACCGGCAGTCGATCTTCGTCGACGACACGGACCGCGAGCGTTACCTCGCGTTGCTAAAGGAGATCGCCGGCGCTCACCGCATAGCGGTGCACGCCTACGTGCTGATGCCCAATCACGTGCACCTGCTGGCGACTCCGCAGACGGGCGACGCGATCAGCCGCTTCATGCAGGCGCTCGGCCGGCGCTACGTCCGTTGGTTCAACGACCGGCATCACCGCACCGGCACCCTGTGGGAGGGGCGCTTCCGCTCGACCGTCGTCGACGCCGACCGGTATCTGCTTGCGTGCATGCGGTACATCGAGCTGAATCCGGTGAGGGCGGGCTTATGCCTGGCCCCGGAACAGTACCGCTGGTCAAGCTTTGCGCACCACGTGGGAATTCGGATCGATCCGATCGTGACCGACCATGCGCTCTTCTGGGGCCTGGGTAATACGCCGTTCGAGCGCCAATTGGCCTATCGCCAGCTTTTCGATCTCGATCTGCCCGCGGATCAACTGGATCAGATAAGGCGCTCGACTAACCGTGGGCGAGCACTCGCATCGCCAGCGGAACTCCGAGACGGCGAGCTTCCGCCTGCTTCCGGCTGGGCGCAAGCGAGGCCACGTGGCCGGCCGCGATCAACCCGCCAAACGCCCTGCTCTTAATCTGTCCCCATTTTCTTGGCCTAGATCCGAGCCAGATCCGTAAATTGGTATCTGACCCCATTTTTTCTTGTTGAGGGTGGTGGTGCGACGCAGTAAAGTCGCGCTGGCCGCATATTTCCTTTCGATTCGGAGAGTCCACAAATGACCGCCGCTGACCAGACGGCTCAAGACGCCTCGCACCGGGGGCTTTACAAGCCCGCGAATGAGCATGACGCCTGCGGGGTCGGGTTCGTCGTAAACATCAAAGGCAAGGCGAGTCATGCGCTGATCCAGCAGGCGTTGCTGATCCTGCAGAACCTGGATCACCGCGGCGCGGTAGGGGCCGATCCGCTGTGCGGTGACGGCGCTGGCATCCTGATCCAGATTCCGGACGCCTTCTATCGAGAGGAATTGGCCAAGCAAGGCCTGACACTGCCGCCGCCCGGCGAGTACGGCGTCGGTATGGTCTTTCTGCCGCGCGAGCACGCCTCCCGGCTCGCCTGCGAGCAAGAGCTGGAGCGCACGGTGCGCGCCGAGGGGCAGGTCGTAATCGGCTGGCGCGACGTGCCGGTGGATCGCGAGATGCCGATGTCGCCGCTGGTGCGCGCACGCGAGCCAGTGATCCGGCAGATCTTCATCGGCCGCGGCCCCGAGGTCATGGTGCCGGAGGCGCTGGAGCGCAAGCTGTACGTGATTCGCAAGGCCGCCAGCCACAAGATCCAGGCGCTGGGGCTGAAGCATGGCAAGGAGTACTTCGTGCCGTCGATGTCGACGCGCACGGTCGTCTACAAGGGGCTGCTGCTCGCCGATCAAGTCGGGCGCTACTACCTAGACCTGCGCGACCCGCGCGTCGTCTCCGCCATTGCGCTCGTGCACCAGCGCTTCTCGACCAATACCTTTCCCTCGTGGGAGCTCGCGCATCCGTACCGCATGATCGCCCACAACGGCGAGATCAACACCGTCAAGGGCAACTTCAACTGGATGCGCGCGCGCGAGGGCGTAATGAGCTCGCCGGTGCTGGGCGAAGACCTTAAGAAGCTGTGGCCGTTGATCTACGAAGGACAGTCGGACACCGCCTGCTTCGACAACTGCCTCGAGCTGTTGACCATGGCCGGCTATCCGCTCGCGCATGCCGTGATGATGATGATCCCGGAGGCGTGGGAACAGCACACGCTGATGGACGAATCGCGGCGTGCGTTCTACGAGTACCACGCCGCGATGATGGAGCCATGGGACGGACCGGCGGCGATCGCCTTCACCGACGGCGTGCGCATCGGCGCCACGCTCGACCGCAACGGCCTGCGGCCGGCGCGCTACCTGGTCACCGAGGACGACATCGTCGTAATGGCTTCCGAGATGGGCGTGCTGCCGATCCCGGAGAACAAGATCGTCAAGAAGTGGCGCCTGCAGCCGGGCAAGATGTTCCTGATCGATACCGAGCAGGGCCGCATCATCGACGACGCCGAGCTGAAAGCGCAGCTCGCCGCCGCCAAGCCATACAAGGAATGGATTCGGCGCATCCGCATCAAGCTCGACGACCTGCCGGCGCGCAAGGACGCAGCTTCGCCGGCGCGTGTCGACGTTCCGCTGCTCGACCGCCAGCAGGCGTTCGGCTACACGCAGGAGGATCTAAAGCTGCTGCTGCCGCCGATGGCCGAGGGCGGCGAGGAGGCGGTCGGCTCGATGGGCAACGACGCGGCGTTGCCGGTGCTGTCCGACAAGAACAAGCCGCTGTACAACTACTTCAAGCAGCTGTTCGCGCAGGTCACCAATCCGCCGATCGATCCGATCCGCGAGCAACTGGTGATGTCGCTGGTCAGCTTCGTCGGCCCGCGCCCGAATCTGCTCGACATCAACAACATCAATCCGCCGATGCGCCTCGAAGTCGCGCAGCCCGTGCTCGACTTCAAGGACATGGCGAAGATCCGCGCGATCGAATCGTTCAGCTCCGGCAAGTTCCGCAGCTACGAACTGGATATCTGCTATCCGGTCGCCTGGGGCAAGGAGGGTGTGGAGGCGCGTCTGGCGTCGCTG
This sequence comes from Burkholderiaceae bacterium, assembly GCA_035574095.1. GTDB lineage: Bacteria > Pseudomonadota > Gammaproteobacteria > Burkholderiales > Burkholderiaceae_F > JAKANT01. The sequence goes on from DATLZG010000289.1 coordinate 16,876, forward strand.
TGCGCGGAGGCGGGCGACGCCGTGCGCGCCGGTTACAACATCCTGATCGTCTCGGACCGCAAGCTCGACGCCGACCACGTCGCGATTCCCGCTCTGCTGGCCACCAGCGCGTTGCACCAGCACCTGATCAACGTCGGCCTGCGCACCTGCACCGGGCTGGTCGTCGAAACCGGTTCGGCGCGCGAGGTGCATCACTTCGCGCTGCTCGCAGGGTACGGCGCCGAAGCGATCCATCCGTATCTGGCGCTGGAAACGCTGAACGAGATGTACCGCGACGCGCCCAACGGCGTCGATGCCGACAAGGCGATCAAGAACTACATCAAGGCGATCGGCAAGGGGCTGCAGAAGGTGATGTCCAAGATGGGCATCTCGACCTACATGTCGTACTGCGGTGCGCAGATCTTCGAAGCGGTCGGACTGGCAAAAGACTTAGTGGACAAGTACTTCCGCGGCACGGCGAGCAACGTCGGCGGCATCGGCCTGTTCGAGGTGATGGAAGAGGCGGTGCGCATGCACCGGCAGGCGTTCTCCGACGATCCGGTGCTGGCGACAATGCTCGATGCCGGCGGCGAATATCACTGGCGCGTGCGCGGCGAAGAACACATGTGGACGCCGGATGCGATCGCCAAGCTGCAGCACGCCACGCGCGGCAATAACTACCAGACGTACAAGGAGTACGCGCAGACGATCAACGACCAGAGCCGCCGCATGATGACGCTGCGCGGCCTGTTCGAGTTCAAGGTCGATCCGAAGAAAGCGATCCCGCTCGACGAGGTCGAGCCCGCCAAAGAGATCGTCAAGCGCTTTTCGACCGGCGCGATGTCGCTCGGCTCGATCTCGACCGAAGCCCATACGGTGCTGGCGATCGCGATGAACCGCATCGGCGGCAAGAGCAACACCGGCGAAGGGGGCGAGGACCCGATCCGCTACCAAGCGGAGCTGCGCGGCATTCCGATCAAGAAGGGCGACACCTTGGCCGGCCTGCTCGGACGCGAGCGCGTCGAAGTGGACATCCCGTTGCGCGAGGGCGATTCGCTGCGCTCGAAGATCAAGCAGGTCGCGTCGGGCCGCTTCGGCGTGACCGCCGAGTACCTGGTCAGCGCCGACCAGATCCAGATCAAGATGGCGCAAGGGGCGAAGCCCGGCGAAGGCGGACAACTGCCGGGCCACAAGGTCAGCGAATACATCGCGCAGCTGCGCTTCTCGGTGCCGGGCGTCGGGCTGATCTCGCCGCCGCCGCACCACGACATCTATTCGATCGAGGATCTCGCCCAGCTGATCCACGACCTGAAGAACGCCAACCCGCAGGCGTCGATCAGCGTCAAGCTCGTTTCCGAGGTCGGGGTCGGCACCGTCGCCGCCGGTGTCGCCAAGGCCAAGGCCGATCACGTGACGATCGCCGGCCACGACGGCGGCACCGGCGCCTCGCCGGTGTCGTCGATCAAGCACGCCGGCACGCCGTGGGAGATCGGCCTGGCGGAGACGCAGCAGACGCTGGTGCTGAACCGCCTGCGCGGCCGCATCGCGGTGCAGGTCGACGGCCAGATGAAGACCGGGCGCGACGTCGTGATCGGCGCGATGCTGGGCGCCGACGAGTTCGGCTTCGCCACCGCGCCGCTGGTGGTCGAAGGCTGCATCATGATGCGCAAGTGCCACCTGAACACCTGCCCGGTCGGCATCGCGACGCAAGATCCGGTGCTGCGGCGGCGCTTCGCCGGCCAGCCCGAACACGTCGTCAACTACTTCTTCTTCGTCGCCGAGGAAGTGCGCGAGATCATGGCGCAGCTCGGCATCCGCAAGTTCGACGACCTGATCGGCCGCACCGATCTGCTCGATACGCGCAAGGGCGTCGAGCACTGGAAAGCCAAGGGGCTGGACTTCTCGCGCCTGTTTTACCGCCCGCCGATGCCGCCGGACGTGGCGCGCTACAAGTGCGAAGAACAGGACCACGGCCTGCACAAGGCGCTGGACAACAAGTTGATCGAAATGGCGCGGCCGGCGCTGGAACGCGGCGAGCGGGTCAGCTTCATCAGCCCGATCCGCAACATCAACCGCACGGTCGGCACGATGCTGTCGAGCCTGGTCGCGCGCAAGTACGGGCACGCGGGCCTGCCGGACGACACGATTCACATCCAATTCAACGGCACCGCCGGGCAGAGCTTCGGTGCCTTCCTCGCGCACGGCATCACGCTCGACCTCGTCGGCGACGCCAACGACTACACCGGCAAGGGCTTGTCGGGCGGCCGCATCATCGTGCGCAGCCCGAACGATTTCCGCGGTTTCGGGCCCGAGCACATCATCGTCGGCAACACGGTGCTGTACGGCGCGATCGCCGGCGAGGCGTACTTCAACGGTGTCGCTGGCGAACGCTTCGCGGTGCGCAATTCGGGCGCCTCCGCGGTGGTCGAAGGCACCGGCGATCACGGCTGCGAGTACATGACCAAAGGCACGGTCGTCGTACTCGGCACCACCGGGCGCAACTTCGCCGCCGGCATGTCGGGCGGCATCGCCTACGTCTACGATGTGGACGGCACCTTTGCGAAGAAGTGCAACACGTCGATGGTCGCGCTCGAACCCGTGCTGAGCTCGCAGCAGCAGCAGGAAAGCGTCGACGAAGCGATCTGGCACCTCGGTGAAACCGACGAGTTCATCCTGCGCGACCTGATCGAGAAACACTTCCGCTACACCGGCAGCTTCCGCGCCAAGGAAATCCTGCACGACTGGGTCAACAAGCGCGCGCAGTTCGTCAAGGTCTTCCCGCACGAGTACAAGCGGGCGCTGAAGCAGCTGCACGAAGCGCAGCGGCGCGCCGCGCCCGAGAGACTGGCGGCGTGAGGCGCCGGCACATGGGAGCGGTCGATGAGCAGACGCAGCCGCCGCGCAGCCTCGCTGGCGTTGGCCGGCAGCGCGCCGCTGGCGCTCGCGGTGGCCGCGGCGCGCGCCAGCGGCGACGAGGA
>DATLZG010000290.1:0-9870 GCA_035574095.1 Burkholderiaceae bacterium
GCGGAAAAGGAAAAGGAAATCCTGACCGTTTGAGGCATCGCGGCAACGAGCCGGCGCCGACGTGGCCACCAACGAACCCTATCCGCCGCTGCGACACGTCGCGATCATCATGGACGGCAACGGCCGTTGGGCGACGCGGCGTCGCCTGCCCCGCGTCGCCGGCCATTCGCGCGGCGTCGATTCGGTGCGCAGCGCGATCGAAACCTGCGGCCGGCGCGGCGTACGGTTTTTGACGCTGTTCGCGTTCAGCTCGGAAAACTGGCGTCGACCGCCGGAGGAAGTGTCGACGCTGATGCGGCTGTTCGTCAGCGCCTTGCGCAACGACGTCGACAAGCTGCGCGAAAACGGCGTGCGGCTGCGCGTGGTCGGACGGGTCTCCGATTTCGATCCGGAGCTGCGGCAATTGATTCAGCACGCCGAGGCGGCGACCGCGGGGAACGATCGCCTGCATCTGACGGTGTGCGCCAGCTACGGCGGCCGCTGGGATATCGTGCAGGCGGTGCGCGCGCTGCTGGCCGCGCAACCGGCGCTGGCCGCGACACCGGAGAGGATTGGCGAAGACGAACTTGCGCGCCATCTGGCGCTCGCCTTTGCGCCCGAGCCCGACCTACTGATTCGCACCGGCGGCGAGCAGCGCATCAGCAATTTTCTGCTCTGGCAACTCGCCTACACGGAGCTGTACTTCACCGATCTGCTGTGGCCGGACTTCGACAGCGCCGCGCTGGAAGAGGCGTTCGCCTGGTATTACGGCCGCGAGCGTCGGTTCGGTCGCACCAGCGCGCAGCTCGCCGCCGGCTGAAGGCGCACGATGCTCAAGCAGCGCGTGATCACCGCGGTGATCCTGGTGCTCGTGTTGATCGGCGCGCTGGCATTCGGAGCGCTGGCGTTCGCGACCTTCGCCGCCGCGGTGTTCGGTGCCGCCGTGTTCGAATGGCTGCGCCTTGCGGGGTGGCGCGACGTGCGTGCGATCGTGACGGGCGTCGTCGTCGCGACGGCGCTGCTCGCACTGGAAGCGCTCGGCGTGCAGGTGCAAGGACGCGCGCTGTTCGCGCTGGCCGCGACAGCTTGCGCGGTGTGGCTGCTGATCGCGCTGCGCGTGGCGTATGCCGAGCGTACGGGCGATCTGCGGCTCGACAATGCGCTGGTGGCGGCTCTGGGGGCGCTGCCGCTCGCCGCCGCCTGGTTCTCGTTGCTGGCACTGTATCGGCGTGGCGCGCTGTATCTTTTCTCCGCGCTCGCCGTCGTCTGGGTGGCCGACATCGCCGCGTACTTCGCCGGGCGCGCGTTCGGCAAGCGCAAGCTGGCGCCGCACATCAGTCCCGGTAAGACCTGGGCCGGTGTGGCGGGCGCAGTGATCGCGGTGATGATGGCGGGCGCGCTGGTATGGCTGGGGTGGCCGGACGGCGCGCTATTCTCGAACGCGCTGTTTGCGCGCGCGCCGGTGGCGGCGCTGGCGCTGTTGGCCGGGCTGGTCGTTCTTTCGATCGTCGGCGACCTGTTCGAGAGCCTGTTGAAGCGGCACGCCAGCGTGAAAGACAGCAGCGGCCTGCTGCCGGGACACGGCGGCGTGCTCGACCGCATCGACGCGCTGCTGCCGGTGCTGCCCGCGGCGATCCTGATCGAGGCTTGGCTATGAGACGCGGGATCTGCGTTTTGGGGGCGACCGGCTCGATCGGCGGCAGCGCGCTCGATGTCATCGGGCGTCATCCCGAGCGCTTCCGCGTGGTCGCGCTGACTGCGCAGTCGAGCGTGGACGCGCTGGTGGCGCTGGCCGAACGCTTCCGGCCGGACGTGGCCGTGATCGGCGACGCGGCGCTGGCGCCGGCGCTGCGCCAAGGTTTGCGCGCGGCCGGGCTCGCCACGCGGGGGCTGGGCGGAGCGGACGCGCTCACGGAAGCGGTCGAAGCGCCGGGCGTGGACACGGTGGTCGCTGCCATCGTTGGCGCCGCCGGACTGCTGCCAACGCTCGCTGCGGCACGCGCCGGACGGCGCATCCTGCTCGCGAACAAGGAGGCCATCGTGTGCGCGGGCGGCCTGCTGATCGACGCCGTGCGCGCAGGCGGTGCCGAACTGCTGCCGCTGGACAGCGAACACAGCGCGATTCATCAGTGTCTGGCTAGCGCTGCCGACGCGCAGCGCGCGGTCAAACGGTTGATCTTGACCGCTTCCGGCGGTCCCTTTCGCACCCGCCGTGACCTGACTACGGTAACGCCGGACGAAGCCTGCGCGCACCCGAACTGGGTGATGGGGCGCAAGATCTCGGTCGACTCGGCGACGCTGATGAACAAGGGCCTGGAGGTGATCGAGGCCAGCTGGCTGTTCGGCTTTCCGCCGGAGCGCATCGACGTCGTCGTGCACCCGCAGAGCGTCGTGCATTCGATGGTCGAGTTCGTCGACGGCTCGGTCGTTGCGCAACTGGGCACCCCCGACATGCGCACGCCGCTGGCGTACGCGCTCGGCTTCCCGCAGCGGATCGCCAGCGGCAGCCCCTTCCTCGACTTCCTCGCGCTCGGCAGCCTGACCTTCGAAGCGCCGGATCTGCAGCGCTTTCCCTGTCTGCGCTTGGCGGACGAAGCCGCGCACGCCGGCGGCGCGGCGAGCGTCTGGCTGAACGCCGCCAACGAAGTCGCGGTGGAGGCGTTCTTGGCGGGGCGACTGCCGTTCTTGGGCATCCCGCACGTGATCGAGGGCACGCTGGCGCGCGCCGACCTGCGTGCCCCGCGCTCACTGGACGAAGTGTTGGTGGCCGATGGCGCCGCACGCCGGCAGGCGGCGGCGCTCGTCGCCGCGGCCGCGTAACATCGCGGACGTGCTGACCGTCATCGCGTTCATCGTCACGCTCGGGATCCTGATCGTGATCCACGAGTTCGGGCATTACTACGTCGCCCGCAAATGCGGCGTCAAAGTGCTGCGCTTCTCGGTCGGCTTCGGCCGTCCGCTATGGCGCCGAGTCGCCGGCGCCGATCGCACCGAATGGGTCATCGGGGCGATCCCGCTCGGCGGCTACGTGCGCATGCTCGACGAGCGCGACACCGATGTCGGCCCGATCGCGGCGCACGAGCTGCCGCGCGCGTTCAACCGCCAGTCGGTCGGCAAGCGCATCGCGATCGTGGTCGCCGGCCCGTTGGCCAATCTGCTGCTCGCGGTGCTCGTGTACTGGGGGCTGAACGTCGTCGGCGTGATGGAGCCGCAGGCGGTGGTCGGCCCACCGGTCGATGAGTCACCGGCGCAACGCGCTGGCTTCGCTGCGGGCGACGTGGTGGTCGCCGTCGACGGCGAACAGGTGCGCTCGTTCAACGAGCTGAGCTGGCTGCTGCTGCAGCGGGCGGTGGATCGGGCGAGCTTCGATGTGGTCGTCGAGCGCGGCGACGGTACGCGCACGCTGGTGCTGGATTTGAGAGATCTGCGGCCGGCCGAAATCGAAGGCAACCCGCTGGCGGTGGTGGGCCTGCGCCCGTTTGGCGGCCAGCCGCGCATCGGCCGGCTGAGCGAGGGCGGGGCCGCGCAGGCGGCGGGCCTGCGCAGCGGCGATCGCGTGCTCGAAATCGACGGCCAGCCGATTTACTCCGCGCGCGAGCTGATCGAGCGCGTGCGCGCGGCGCCCGGTAAGGCGTTGCGTTTCGTCGTCGAACGCGACGGCGAGCGGCTGGCGGTGACCGTGACTCCGGCAGCGACGCGGGAAGCGGACGGCAGAGAAATCGGCCGCATCGGTGCCGAGATCGGCGAACGTCCGCCGCTGGTGAACGTGCGTTACGGTCCGCTCGAGGGGCTCGGCCTGGCGGTACAGAAAACTTGGGACACGGCGCTGTTCTCGCTGCGGATGCTGGGCAAGATGATCGTCGGCGAGGCGTCGCTGAAGAACCTGTCGGGCCCGGTGACGATCGCCGACTACGCGGGTCAGACCGCGCGCATTGGGCCGGCCGCCTACCTCAGTTTCCTCGCGCTCGTGTCGATCAGTCTCGGGGTGTTGAACCTGCTGCCGATTCCGCTGCTCGACGGCGGGCACTTGCTGTACTATGCGATTGAAATAATCAAGGGCAGCCCGCCTGCCGAGTGGATCGTTCAGTGGGGGCAGCGTGCCGGGATCGGCTTGCTGTTTCTGCTTACGGCGCTGGCGCTGTACAACGACCTAACCCGGCTGCTGTTCTGATCCTCCGTTGCACGACGCGCCGTTTCTGTTCAATCCGGTCGGTTTGCGTGCGCGGCGGCGAAAACTCGCCGCCGCGCTTGCGCTTGCCGTCGGCACGGCGGCGGCGAACGCGCAGGAGTTCGTCGTCCGCGACATCCGCGTAGAAGGCATCCAGCGCACCGAGGCCGGCACGGTCTTCTCGTATCTGCCGATCCGCGTCGGCGACCGCTTCGATCCGGACAAGGGGGTGGCGGCGATTCGCGCGCTGTTCGCTACCGGCCTGTTCAAAGACGTTCGCCTGGAGGCCGACGGCGACACGCTGGTCGTGATCGTCGCAGAGCGGCCGTCGACCGCGCAGGTCGACATCACCGGCGTCAAGGAGTTCGACAAGGAAACGGTCAAGAAGTCCTTGCGCGACGTCGGGCTGGGCGAAGCGCGTGTCTTCGATCGCTCGCTGCTGGAGCGCGCCGAACAGGAACTGAAGCGCCAGTACCTGGCGCGCGGCCTGTTCTCGGTCGAGGTCAAATCGACTGTGACCCCGGTGGAACGCAATCGTGTCAATGTCACGATCGCCGTGGACGAAGGCGAGCCGGCCAGCATCCGGTCGATCCGCTTCACCGGCAACCGGGCGTTCTCCGACAGCACACTGCGCGACCAGATGGAGTTGGGCACGCCGAACTGGTTCAGCTGGTACACGAAGCGCGACCAGTATTCGCGCCAGAAGCTCGCCGCCGACCTCGAATCGCTGCGCTCGTTCTATCTGAACCGGGGGTATCTCGACTTCAACATCGAATCGACCCAGGTATCGATCAGCCCGAACAAGGAAGACATCCACATCACGATCAACCTGAACGAGGGCAACCGCTACACGGTGTCGAGCGTCAGGCTCGCCGGCGAGTTGCTCGGGCTGGACGAGGAACTGGCGGGGCTGATCGACGTCAAGCCGGGCGACGTCTACAACGCCGAGCGGCTGAACGCGATCTCCAAGCGCATCACCGACCGGCTCAGCATGCTCGGCTACGCGTTCGCGACGGCCAATCCGATTCCGGAGCCGAACCGCGACAAGCGCGAAGTCGCGTTCACGATCCTGGTCGATCCGGGGCGGCGTGTGTACGTGCGGCGCGTGAATATCAGCGGCAACACGACCACGCGCGACGACATCATTCGCCGCGAAGTACGGCAATTCGAGTCGGCGTGGTTCGATTCGGAGAAGGTGCGGTTGTCGCGCGACCGCATCGACCGTCTCGGCTTTTTCGAGAAGGTCGATGTCGAAACGCCGGCCGTGCCCGGCTCGCTCGACCAGGTCGATGTCAACTTCAACATCAAAGAGCGGCCGACCGGCAGCATTCAGGCCGGCGTCGGTTACTCCAGTACCGAACGGGTCGTGCTGCAGGCCGCGTACTCGCAGCAGAATGTGCTCGGCAGCGGACAGTCGATCGCGCTGGAGGTCAACACCAGTCGCGCCAACAAGACGATCGCGCTGACGCACACCGATCCGTACGTCACCCTCGACGGCATCAGCCGCACGTTCGAGCTGTACCAGCGCCGGTCGGATCTGGCGCGGCTCGGGCTCGGCACGGTCGACTTCACGCAGCGCGGCGGCGCGGTGCGCTTCGGCGTGCCGTTCACCGAGTTCGACACCGTGTACTTCGGCCTCGGCTACGAAGGTACCGATATCGGGCTGACCGACTTCAGTCCGCCGGCGTATCTGAAGTATGTGAACGACTTCGGCGAGCGCGCCGACGCCGCGATGGGCACCATCGGCTGGGCGCGCGACAGCCGCGACAACCTGCTGGTACCGAATCGCGGCCGCTACCAGCGCGCGTTCGTCGAAGGCGCGCTGCCGGCGCTTGATCTGCGCTACTACCGCGCGACGTATCAGTTTCAGCAGTTCATTCCGCTCACCAACAAGTTGACGTTCGCCAGCAACTTCGAACTCGGCTGGGGCGGCGGCTACGACGGCAAGGCGTATCCGCTGTTCAAGAACTTCTACGCCGGCGGCATCGGCAGCGTGCGCGGCTACGACGGCGGTTCGCTGGGGCCGCGCGATGCGCTGGGCAACCCGACCGGCGGCACCCGGCGCCTGAACCTGTCGCTGGAGGCGTTGGCGCCGCTGCCAGGCGCGGATCGAACGTTGCGCGCGCTGACCTTCGTCGACGCCGGCCAGGTGTGGAACAGCGAGCAGAACGTGCGCCTCGGCGATCTACGGTTCTCCGCCGGCTTCGGTCTGGCCTGGGTGTCGCCGATCGGCCCCCTGAAGTTGAGCTACGCGTATCCGCTGAAGCGCGAGGTCGGCGATCGACTGCAGCGCTTCCAGTTCCAGATCGGGACCGGCTTCTGAGCGGGTTCGCTATGGCAGAATTGCGCGCCTCGTTGATGGGAGCGTTGATGAGAGGTTGGCTGCAGTTCGCGGCGGGGGTTGCCGTTTCCACCGTGCTGGTCTTCGGCGTCGCGTCCGCGCAGGAACTGAAGATCGGCTACGTGAACTCGGAGCGCATCCTGCGCGATTCCGCGCCGGCGCGCGCGGCGACGCAGAAGCTGGAGCAGGAGTTCGCGAAGCGCGACCGCGACCTGCAGGACATGGGGGCCAAGCTGAAGGCCGCGGCCGAGCGGTTCGAGAAAGACAGCCCGGTGCTGAGCGAAACCGATCGCGCGCGCCGCCAGCGCGAGCTAGCCGAGATGGACCGCGAGTTCCAGCGCCGGCAGCGCGAGTTCCGCGAAGACCTGAACCAACGCCGCAACGAAGAGCTGCAGGCGCTGCTGGAGCGCGCGCAGCGCATCGTGCGGCAGCTCGCCGAGCAGGAAAAATACGACCTCATCGTGCAGGACGCCGTGTTCTTCAGCCCGCGCGTGGACATCACCGACAAGGTGCTGCGCGCGCTGAACAACGGCAAGTGACTGGATGGGCGGGCGGCAGCCGGGTCGCACGCTGGCTGAACTCGCCGCGGCGATCGAGCGGGCCGCTGCCGGAAAGCTGACGGCGACTGTCGTCGGCGACGCCGGGCGCACGATCGAGGGGGTGGCGCCGCTCGACACCGCCGGGCCGTCCGATCTGACTTTTCTCGCCAATCTGCGCTACCGGCGCGCTGCGGAGACGACGCGCGCCGGCGCGATCGTTCTGACGGCCGACGCACACGCCAGCCTGCGGACGGCCGCAAGCGCCGTGCTGTGCGCGCAGCCTTATGCGTGGTTCGCTCTGGCCGCGCAGGTGCTGCATCCCGAGCCGGATGTACAGGCGGGAATCGCCGCCAGCGCGACGCTTGCCCCCGACGCGAACATCGGCGCCGGCTGCCGTATCGACGCCAACGCAGTCGTCGAAGGCGAGGCCCGGATCGGCGCCGGTTGCTGGATCGGTGCCGGCTGCTATGTCGGTCGCGGCGCGTCCATCGGCGACGGCAGCCGTCTGTATCCGGGCGCGCGCGTGCTCGCCGGCTGCGCGGTCGGTGCGCGCTGCATCGTGCACAGCGGAGCGGTGATCGGCGCCGACGGCTTCGGTTTCGCGCCGCTTGCCGGGCGCTGGATCAAGATTCCGCAGATCGGACGGGCGATCGTCGGCGACGACGTGGAAATCGGCGCCAACACCACGATCGACCGCGGCACGATGGGCGATACGGTGATCGAAGACGGCGTAAAGATCGACAACCAGGTGCAGATCGCGCACAACTGCCGCATCGGCGCGCATACCGTGATCGCAGGCTGCGTCGGTGTCGCCGGCAGCGCGAAAATCGGGCGCCGCTGCCAGCTCGGCGGCGCGGCGATGATCCATGGCCATATCGAAATCTGCGACGATGTCATCGTGTCCGGCGGCACGCTGATCTCGCGCTCGATCACCGAACCGGGTTTTTACTCCGGCGTGTTCCCGTTCATGCCGAACCGCGAGTGGGAGCGCAACGCCGCGCTCGTGCGGCACCTGCGCGAGTTGCGCGAGAGAATCCGCGCCCTCGAAGCGCGCATCGGCGGGCACGGCGACAAGGAACAGCCATGATGGACATCCACGAAATACTCAAGTACCTGCCGCACCGCTACCCGATCCTGTTGGTCGACCGCGTGCTCGAACTGGAAAAGGGCAAGCGCATCGTCGCGTTGAAGAACGTGACGATCAACGAGCCGGTGTTCAACGGCCACTTCCCTCACTATCCGGTGATGCCCGGTGTGCTGATCATCGAGGCCATGGCGCAAGCGGCCGCCATCCTGTCGTTCGTGACTATGGAACGGACGCGGGACGAGAACGCCGTCTATTACTTCGCCGGCATCGACGGCGCGCGCTTCAAGCGCCCGGTCGGGCCGGGCGACCAGCTGCGGCTGGAGGCGGAGATGGTGCGCGAGATGCGCGGTGTCGGCAAGTACGCGGCCCGCGCCCTGGTGGACGGCCAACTCGCCGCCGAGGCCGAACTGCTGTGCGCGTACCGCTCGATCGCCGGCAAGGGCGCGTAATGGCCAAAGTGCATCCGACCGCGATCGTCGATTCCCACGCGCGTCTGGCGGCCGACGTCGAGATCGGGCCGTACGCGGTGATCGGCCCGCAGGTGGCGATCGAGGCCGGCACGCGCGTCGGCTCGCATACGGTGATCGAAGGCCGTACGAAGATCGGCCGCGACAACCGCATCCATGCGTACTGCTCGCTCGGCGGCCCGCCGCAGGACAAGAAATACGCGGGCGAGGAAACCGAACTGGTGATCGGCGACCGCAACACGATCCGCGAGTTCTGCACGATGAACACCGGCACCGTGCAGGACCGCGGCGTGACCAGGATCGGTTCCGACAACTGGATCATGGCCTACGTGCACATCGCGCACGACTGCGTGGTCGGCGACCACACGATCTTCGCCAACAATGCGCAGCTCGCCGGCCACGTGCACGTGGGCGATTGGGTGATCCTGGGCGGCATGACCGGCGTGCACCAGTTTGTGAAGATCGGCGCGCACGCGATGACGGCGGCCGGTTCGATCCTGCTGCAGGACCTGCCGCCGTTCGTGATGGGCGCGGGCAATCCGGCCGAAGCGCGCGGGCTGAACGTCGAGGGCCTGCGCCGGCGCGGGTTTTCGGCCGAGGCGATCGGCGCACTGCGCCGCGCGTACAAGACCCTGTATCGCGACGGGCTGACCGCCGCCGCCGCGGTCGAGCAATTGCTGGCGCAAGCCCAGGAAGCACCGGACCACGCGCCGCACGTGCGGCTGCTCGCCGAATTCGTGCGCGATTCGACCCGCGGCATCGTGCGCTGACGGGCGCTCGCATGACCGCGCGTTTCGCGATGGTCGCCGGCGAGGCTTCGGGCGACCTGTTGGCCGCGACCGTATTGCCGGCGCTGCACGCGCGCTGCGGCAATGCTCGGATCGCCGGCATCGGCGGGGACCGCATGCAGGCGGCCGGATTCGACGCCTGGTGGCACGTGCGCGAGCTATCGGTGCGCGGTTACGCCGAAGTCCTGCGCCATCTGCCGCGGCTGCTGGCGCTGCGGCGGGCGCTGATCGCGCGCGTGCAGGCGTGGCCGGCCGACGTCTACGTCGGTGTCGATGCGCCGGACTTCAACCTCGGCGTGGAGGCGCGCCTGCGCGCGGCCGGCGTGCGCACGGTGCAGTTCGTCGCGCCGGCGGTGTGGGCATGGCGGCCCGGGCGCATCGCGCTGGTGCGGCGTGCGGTCGATCACCTGCTGCCGATCTTTCCTTTCGAGGAGAAGCTGTTCGCCGACGCCGGCGTGCGCACGACCTACGTCGGCCATCCGCTCGCGGCGACGGTCACGG
>DATLZG010000291.1:0-3886 GCA_035574095.1 Burkholderiaceae bacterium
ACGCCCATCACTGCGCACAGCTCGTCGTCGGCGTCGCCGGCCGGAAACAGGCACGCGTAACACGGACTGTCGGCGCGGCGGCGGTCGAACACGGCGAGCTGGCCGTCGAAACGGATGGCGGCACCGGAGACCAGCGGCTTGCCGTGCGCGACGCAGGCGCGGTTCACGGCGTGCCGCGTGGCGAAATTGTCCGAGCAGTCGAGCACGACCGTGGCGGCCTTGACCAGCGTGTCAAGCTGCGCGGCGCCGACCCTTTGCGCGATCGCTTCGACCTCGACCTCGGGGTTGATCGCGGCCAGCGTCGCCTTGCCCGACAGCGCTTTCGGCATACCGACGCGTTCGGTCGTGTGCAGGATCTGCCGCTGCAGGTTGGTCAGGTCGACCGCATCGCCGTCGACCAGCACGATCCTGCCCACGCCCGCCGACGCGAGGTAGTACGCGGCGGGCGAGCCCAGCCCGCCGGCGCCGACTACCAGCATCGACGCCGCGCGGATCAGTTTCTGACCTTCGACGCCGATCTCGTTCAGCAGAATGTGCCGCGAGTAGCGCAGCAGTTGCCGGTCGTCCATGTCGACTTGCTGGAAACGAACGCGCCGCTGGCAAAGCGGCCCGCCGTTCAGGTGGGATGCCGTCAGTTCTTCGGCGCACTCGCCACGCTGTCGCGCGACTTCGCCGTTTCGACCGGCAGGCCCTTCAGATGGTTCAGCGCCTGCTTCAGCTGGAAGTCCTCGGCGCTGCCGAACTCGTAGCGGCGCTGCTGGTTCGTGGTCCGTTCGCCGGGCGTCGCCGGCGGGCCAGCCGCGTCGCCGGGCGCCGCCTTCTTGTCTTCCAGGTGGCGCAGCAGATCGGCTTCGCGCACGTTCAAGCCGGCGAAGTTGCCCTCCGGCGTGTCCTCGACGATCAGGTCGGGCACGATGCCCTTGGCCTGGATCGAGCGGCCGCTCGGGGTGTAATAGCGCGCGGTGGTCAGCTTGATCGCGGCCGGGCCCTCGCTGGTGTGGGTGATCGGGATGATCGTCTGCACCGAGCCTTTGCCGAAGGTCGGCGTGCCGATCAAGGTCGCGCGCTTGTGGTCCTGCAGGGCGCCGGCGACGATCTCGGAGGCGGACGCGCTGGCGTTGTTGACCAGCACCACCAGCGGCACGGTCTTCACCTCCGCCGGCAACTTGGAGATCACGTCCTCGGCGCGCCCGCGCAGGTAGTCCTCCGGCGCGGCGACGAAGCGCCGGCGCGCGTCCTCGGTGCGGCCGTCGGTGGAAACGACCAGCGCCCGCTTTGGCAGGAACGCCGCCGACACGCCGACCGCGGCGTGCAGCAGCCCGCCGGGGTCGTTGCGCAGGTCGAGCACGATGCCCTTCAGCGGCCCCTGCTTGAACAGATCGGTCAGATGCTTGGCGAGATCCTCCGCCGTGCGCTCCTGGAACTGCGAGATGCGGACGAACGCATAGCCGGGCTCGATCACGCGCGCCTTCACCGACTGCACTTTGATGATGTCGCGCGTCAGCTTGAACTCAAGCGGCTTCGTCTCGCCCTTGCGCGCGATGGTCAGCACGATGTTGGTGCGCGGCTTGCCGCGCATCAGCTTGACCGCTTCCGTCAGCGTCATGCCGCGCGTCAGCTTGTCGTCGATCTTGATGATCAGGTCGCCCGCCTTGATGCCGGCGCGCGCCGCCGGCGTGTCGTCGATCGGCGCGATCACCTTGATCGCGCCGTCCTCGGCGCCGACTTCGATCCCAAGGCCGCCGAACTCGCCCTGCGTGCCGGCCTGCAGATCCTTGAAAGCATCGGCATCGAGGAAAGAGGAGTGCGGATCGAGCCCGGTCAGCATGCCGGAGATCGCCTCCTGGATCAGTTTCTTGTCGTCGACCGGCTCAACGTAGTTGGCCTTGATCGCGCCGAAGACGTCCGTGAACTGGCGGATCTCCTCCAGCGGAATTGGTCCGCGCGCGTCGCGAAACGCATAGGCCGAGATGCCCAGGCTCACGGCGATGCCGGCGATCGCGCCGACGCCGATCAGGCTGAAACTGCGCATGCGTCCGCTCATTGATCCTCCTTGCGCGCGCCTCCCAAGCGGGGCGCCGCCACAGCCTAGCGCGCCTGCACCCATCTGAGCGGGTCGATTGGACGACCCTCGTAACGTATTTCAAAGTATAGGCCGGAATCGGCGTTGCCCCCGGTGTTGCCGACGGCCGCGATCACCTCGCCGCGGTCGACCGCATCGCCGACGCTGCGCAGCAGCGATTCATTGTTGCCATATACGCTCAGGAAGCCCTCGCCGTGGTCAACGATCAGCAGGTTGCCGAAGCCGCGCAGCCAGTCGGCGAAGACCACCCTCCCCGGGGCGATCGCATGTACGTCCGTTCCCTCCGTCGCCCGGATGAAAACCCCCTTCCATGTCGGGGCGTTCACCCCCGCTTCGGTGCGCCGCGGGCTGCCAAAGCGGGCGGTGATTTCGCCCGCCACCGGCAGCGGCAGCTTGCCGCGCAAGCGGGCGAAGTTCGAGCTTGCCGGCGGTTCCGACTCGCCCGGCTTGGGGGTGGGCGCGGCCGGTGGGCGGGCGGTCGTGCGTTGGGCGGCGCGGCGCGCCTGCTCGGCCAGCACGCGGTTGATCTGCTCCACCAAATTCGCGAGCCTTTGTTCGTCGCGCTCCAGCGTGGCGATCGACTGGCGTTGCGCGGCGATCTGTCGCGCCAGGCGAGCCAGCGCCTGTTTGCGCGCGGTTTGCTGCTTGAGCAGTTGCGTGCGGCTGCGACTTTCGTCGGCGGCGATGCCGGCCAGTTCGGCCTGCTTGACGAGCGATTCGGCTTCCAACTGCGTCAGCTCGTCACGCCGCTCGCGCAGCTCGCCGATCAACCGTAGCCGATCTGCAGCCAGGCGCTCCAGGTAGGCCATTTCGCGCGCCACCGCCGCTGGCGTCTCGCCCGCGAGCAGCCGTTGCAATGGCTGCTCACGTGACAGCACATACGATGCGCGCACGATGCGCGCGAGCTGGCGCTCCTGCTCGCTTTGGCGCGCGCCGAGGTCGCGGGCGCGGTCTTTCAGCGCGGCGATCTGCCGCTCGACCTGCCGCCGCGCCGCGGCCAGTTCGCGCAACCGCCGGTTGGCGGTCGAGATCGCCGCCTCGGATTCGGCCAGCGCGTCGGCCGCTTCCGAGTGCGACGCTTCGGCCTCGGCAAGCTGCCGTTTCAGTCGGCCGATGCGCTGCTGCAGTTGGCGCTGTTCGCTCTGCAGCTGCTCCTTGCGCTGAGACTCGGGCGCTGGCTTACGCTGCGCGAACGCGCTTGCGGCGACGCAGGTCAGGCATACCGCCGCCAGAACGGCAAGCGCGCGCGCCGCCCTCACGCTCCGGCCGCTGACGCGCGCGCTTGGCCCTGCGCGGCGACCGCGGCCGCGGCGCGCGCGATCTCCTCCGGATCGCCGAGGTAGTAGTTGCGGATCGGCTTCAGTTGCGCGTCCAACTCGTACACCAGTGGCCGCGCGGTCGGAATGTTCAGGCCGACGATGTCATCGTCGGAAACGCCGTCCAGATGCTTGATCAACGCGCGCAGCGAATTGCCATGCGCGGCGACCAACACGCGGCGGCCGCGCGCGATCGCGGGCGCGATCGAATCGTTCCAAAACGGCACCACGCGCGCCACCGTGTCGCGCAGGCTTTCGGTGAGCGGAATCTCGTCCGCTTTCAGATGCTTGTAGCGCGGGTCGCAGCCGGGCCAACGCGGGTCGTCGCGCGTCAATGGCGGCGGCGCAACCGCGTACGCGCGGCGCCATAGCAGCACCTGCTGTTCGCCGTACTTGGCCGCCGTCTCGGCCTTGTTCAATCCCTGCAATGCCCCGTAGTGCCGTTCGTTCAGGCGCCAGGTGTGCACGACCGGCAGGTACATCAGGT
>DATLZG010000292.1:0-3060 GCA_035574095.1 Burkholderiaceae bacterium
CCGTCAGGTAGCGCGCGACCTCCGGTTCGGCGCCCGCCGCGCGGCGCGGCTGCGGGCGTGGCTCGTTCGCGCGCTCGCGCTGCGCCTGCTCCTGCGCGCGCAGCAGCGCGAGCAGCGGGTCGGGCGCCTCCGCCGGGTGCAGGTCCAGCACCAGCCGGCGCTGGTATTGCCCCACGGCGTCCAGCGCGAACACCTGCGGCGTGACTTCCGCCTTCAGCTCGATCACCAGCCGCACAACGTTGGGCCGGTTTTGGCCGATGCGCACCAGCGCGATGTACGGATCGTCGGCCTCGATCTTGCCGACCAGTTCCTTCAATTTGGGCGTCAGCTCGATGCCTTCGATGTCCACCACCAGCCGCAGCGGGTCGCGCACGACGAAGTGCGTGAAGGCAAGCGGCGCGTCGTGCTCCAGGGTCACGCGCGTGTAGTCGGCAGCCGGCCACACGCGCACGTCGAGCAGCGTGGCGCCGCGCGCGATCTGCAGCGGAGACAGCGACAGAACGAGCGTGGAAGCGGCGCCTTGGATCAGGCGCCGGCGCTGCCGGCGGCGGGTTTGAACCACCCCGCGTGAACGCGCTTCAGGCATGCCGCTCCGAGTGGCGTGCGGGCGGTCAACAGGCAACGCCGCCCCTCATCCTCCACGCTCAACGTCGCTTCCAGATCCGGCGTTGGCAGTTGACCCGTCGCGCGTTCGGGCCATTCGATCGCGCAGATGCTGCCGGGTCCAAACAGCTCGCGGAAACCGCTAGCCGCGAATTCTTGCGGATCCTTGAAGCGATAAAAATCAAAGTGATAGAAGTCTAATCTCGAAACGACATAAGGTTCAAGCAAAGAAAAGGTCGGGCTTTTGACCGGACCTTGCACACCGAGCGCGCGCAGGCTGGCGCGCACCAGCGCCGTCTTGCCCGCGCCGAGGTCGCCGGACAGCGCGAGCGTGAAGCCGGACGCTTCGATCGCTGCGCGCTCGGCCATCAGCGCCTGCGCGAGCAACGTGCCGAGCCGTTCGGTCGCCTGTTCGTCGGCGAGATGAAGTTCGAGGGTCGCCACCTACAATGCCCCGATGACACACCCGGCCGACGATACCGAAGTCGATTACCGCGCACTGGCCGCCGCGATCAAGACGTGGGGCCGCGAGCTCGGCTTCGGCGCGGTCGGCATCGCCGATCTGCAGGTTGCAGAGCCGGCGCGCCGCCTGCGCGCTTGGCTCGCCGCCGGCCGACACGGCGAGATGGACTACATGGCGCGCCACGCGCATCTGCGCGCCGATCCGACGCTGCTTCTGCCGGGGGCGATCCGCGCGATCTGCGTGCGCATCGACTATCGCCCGCGCGCCGACAGCGCCGACTGGCAGGACAGGGAAGAGCGGCGTCTCGCCGACGGCGAGGCGGCGGTCGTATCGATCTACGCGCGCGGGCGCGACTATCACAAGGTGCTGCGCGATCGCTTGCAGAAGCTCGCCGCGCGCATCGAACGACAGATAGGCCCGTTCGCTTACCGCGTCTGCACCGACAGCGCGCCGGTGTTCGAGATCGCGCTGGCGGAAAAAGGCGGACTGGGCTGGCGCGGCAAGCACACGCTGCTGCTGACGCGCGAAGCGGGCTCGATGTTCTTCCTCGGCGAGATCCTCACCGACCTGCCGTTGCCGGTCGATGCGCCGGTGGCGGAACACTGCGGCACCTGCAGTCGCTGCATCGACGTGTGCCCGACGCGCGCGATCACCGCACCGTACGAACTGGATGCGCGGCGCTGCATTTCGTATCTGACGATCGAGCACAAGAGCGCGATTCCGGTCGAACTGCGCCCGGCCATCGGCAACCGCGTCTACGGTTGCGACGACTGCCAGCTCGTCTGCCCGTGGAACAAGTACGCGCGGGTGGCGTCGCTGCCGGATTTCGACGTGCGCCACGGCCTGGACCGCGCCACGCTGGTCGAACTGTTCGCGTGGAGCGAAGAAGAGTTCCGCACGCGGCACGCCGGCAGCGCCATCCTGCGCATCGGCTACGAACGCTGGCTGCGCAATCTGGCCGTCGCCCTGGGCAATGCGCCGACCTCGCCGGCGGTGATCGCCGCCTTGCAGGCGCGCGCCGATCACCCGTCGGCGCTGGTGCGCGAACACGTCGCCTGGGCGCTGCAGCGGCATCGCGCAGGCGTCGCGTAGTCGCACGCGGCGGGCGCGGATGCGCGGCGCTCCTTTGCGCGATGGGCGTGGACATCAAGGTTTCGCCCGGGCATCGTTCCGCCCATGACCGACGCCCGCTCCGGGTTTCGGCAACTCCGGGTGGAGGTTGAGATGAGGATCGGATCCTTCGCTAGAACGTTACGCGCGCTGGCGTGTGCCGCCTGTCTGGTTCCCGCCGCTGCTGTGGCGCAGTGGTACGTCGGTGTCGGCTTCGGTCCCACGAACAACGAGTTCCTGCCGTCCTTCAATCCGGCGAACTCGAACATCGACGACAGCGATACGGCGTACAAGATTCTGGTCGGCCACAGTTTCGGTCCCAATTTCTCCGCCGAGTTGGAATTCGCCGACCTCAATACGCTGGTGCGGGCCACCGCGCCGGGTCAGAGCACCCAGATCGACGCCAGCACCTTCGCGTTGTCGTTGGTCGGGCGCTTTCCTGTTTACACGGATCTGGCCATGTTCGGACGCATCGGTCTCGGACGCTGGGATTCGGATCTGCTTGTGACCGGCGCCTCGGGCAGCGGCAGCGGCTTCGATCCGCTGATCGGGCTCGGATTGGAGTATTCGCTGCGTTTCGCTCCCGCCAACCTGAAGCTGGCGCTGGAGTGGACCCAGTACCAGAACGTCGGAGAGGGGGTTGCGGCCGGCAATACGAAGCTGACCGGCCAGAACGTCGACGTGATCTGGCTGCGGCTGACCTATCACTTCCGCCTCGCGCCAGGCCCTTGACCGGGACCGCGCCTCAGCGCGGCGCGGCGAGCGCGAGCCACGCCGGCAGCGTGATCATCGACAGACAGGTCTGAACGGTCACGATCACCGCCACCGGCGCCGGCTTGCCGCCCATGCGCGCCGCCAGCACGTAGGCGCTGGAGGCGGTCGGC
>DATLZG010000293.1:0-6202 GCA_035574095.1 Burkholderiaceae bacterium
GGGCTGGCGCTGCTCGCCGCGATCCTCGTGCTGCAGGACGGGTTCGCGCGGCGGCCCAAGCTGCTCGCGCGCGTGCGGCGCGGCTTCCTGCTGTACACGGTGTTCTTCATCGGCTGGTACGCGCTCGCGCAACTGTCGGTCGTGCACGTGCTGACCTTCCTGCACGCGGTCATGCGCGACTTCCGCTGGGAGAGTTTTCTGATCGACCCGATGCTGTTCATCCTGTGGAGCTTCGTCGCGCTGACGCTGCTGCTGTGGGGCCGCGGCGTGTACTGCGGCTGGTTATGCCCGTTCGGCGCGATCCAGGAACTGGTGCAGGACGCGGCGCAGAAGTTCGGGTTGCGCCAGTTCGAGTTCCCGGACGTGGTGCACGAGCGGCTGTGGGCGGTCAAGTACATCGTCCTGATCCTGCTGTTCGGCGTGTCGCTGCAGTCGCTCGGCGACGCGGTGCGCTACGCCGAGGTCGAGCCGTTCAAGACCGCGGTCACGCTGCGCTTCGCGCGCGACTGGCCGTTCGTGCTGTACGCGGGCGGGTTGATCGCGGCCTCCGCCGTCAACCGCAAGTTCTTCTGCAAGTATCTGTGCCCGCTCGGCGCGGCGCTGTCGATCCCGGGCCGCTTTCGCGTGTTCGACTGGTGGCTGCGCCGGCGCAAGGAATGCGGCCGGCCGTGCCAGACCTGCGCCAACGAGTGCGAAGTGCGCGCGATCCGTCCCACCGGCGAGATCAACCACAACGAGTGCCACTACTGCCTGAGCTGTCAGGTCACGTACTACAACGACAAGCGGTGCATGCCGCTGGTCGAGCGGCGCTTGAAGCGCGAGCGCAGGGCGGCCAAGGCGCGCGAGCCGGCGGATGAACCGGCGGTGGTGCGCATCGTGCCTCCGTCCGCTTTGCGGGGCCCGACCGGCGATGATTGACGGGCATCAAGGCGGGCTCGCGCGCTGACTCCTAGACTGGCCGCAGTCGCTGGTAACCGAGGAGAACGAGGCATGAGAAAGCAGCGTTTGATGCAGGTCGCCTGCGTGGCGGCGCTGGCGGCGCTGGGTGCGACGGCGCACGCGCAGCAGAAAGGCGCCGACCAGCCGCCGCATCCCGGCACGACCGCGCCCGATCTGATGTATCGCGGCGCCCCGGTACCGCTGACGCCGGGCGAAGCGCCGGAAGTGGTGAGCCCGAAGGCGCCGCCGCTGACCGCGGCCGAGTTCGACCGCGCCAAGCAGATCTATTTCGAACGCTGCGCCGGCTGCCACGGCGTGCTGCGCAAGGGCGCGACCGGCAAGCCGCTGACGCCGGACATCACGCAGAGCCGCGGAACCGACTACCTGAAGGTGTTCATCAATTACGGGTCGCCGGCCGGGATGCCGAACTGGGGCAGCTCGGGCGAGTTGACGGAGAAAGACGTCGACATCATGGCGCGCTTCCTGCAGCACGAGCCGCCCACGCCGCCCGAGTTCGGCATGAAGGAGATGAAGGCGACCTGGAAGGTGATCGTGCCGCCCGCGCAGCGGCCGAAGAAGAAAATGAACAGGATCAACCTCGACAACCTGTTCTCGGTCACGCTGCGCGACACCGGCGAGGTGGCGCTGATCGACGGCGACACCAAGCAGATCGTCAACATCGTGAAGACCGGCTACGCGGTCCACATCTCGCGCCTGTCGGCCTCCGGCCGCTACGTGTACGTGATCGGCCGCGACGCCAAGATCAACATGATCGATCTGTGGATGGAGAAGCCGGACAACGTGGCCGAGATCAAGATCGGACTGGAAGCGCGCTCGGTCGACACCTCCAAGTTCAAGGGCTACGAGGACAAGTTCGCGATCGGCGGCTCGTACTGGCCGCCGCAGTACGTGATCATGAAAGGCGACACGCTGGAGCCGCTGAAGATCGTCGCCACCCGCGGCATGACGGTCGATACGCAGGAGTACCACCCCGAGCCGCGCGTCGCGTCGATCGTGTCGTCGCACTTCCGGCCCGAGTTCGTCGTCAACGTGAAGGAAACCGGGCAAACGCTGCTGGTCGATTACTCCGACATCGCCAACTTGAAGGTGACGTCGATCGGCACCGCGCGCTTCCTGCACGACGGCGGCTGGGACGCGTCGAAACGCTACTTCCTGGTGGCGGCCAACCAGTCGCACAAGATCGCGGCGATCGACGCCAAGGAAGGCAAGCTGATCAAGTTGATCGACGTCGGCAAGATTCCGCACCCCGGGCGCGGCGCCAACTTCGTCGATCCGAAGTTCGGGCCCGTGTGGGCGACCGGCCACCTCGGCGACGAGACGATCTCGCTGATCGGCACCGACCCGGTCAAGCACAAGGCCAACGCGTGGAAGGTGGTGCGCACGCTGAAAGGGCAGGGCGGCGGGTCGCTGTTCATCAAGACGCACCCGAAGTCGCGCCATCTGTACGTCGATACGGCGTTGAATCCCGATCCGAAGATCAGCCAGTCGGTCGCGGTGTGGGACATCCGCAATCTCGACAAGGCACCGACGATCCTGCCGATCGCCGACTGGGCGGGCATCAAGGAAGGGCCGCGCCGCGTCGTGCAGCCGGAGTTCAACAAGGCCGGCGACGAGGTCTGGTTCTCGGTTTGGAACGGCAAGGAACAGGAATCGGCGATCGTGATCGTCGACGACAAGACCTTGAAGCTGAAGCACGTGATCAAGGACAAGCGCCTGGTCACGCCGACCGGCAAGTTCAACGTCTACAACACGCAGCACGACGTGTACTGACACCGGCGTTCGCGCCGCTCCAACGCCCACGGCGCCGGCCGGTGCCGCGGGCGCTCCTTTGCAGGCAGGGTGCGCAACGACGCCGGCGCGCCCTCCGTGCCCACCTGTTGCAGCCGGCGTGCCCGGATGTCGAAGCGACCGTCACGGCGGAAGCGGTACCAGCAGGCGGCCCACCCGCCGGCGGCGAGCGCGACGAAGTCCGGCCCGTTGGCGGCGGCGGTCGTTTCTTCGAGGCGAGTCAGGGTCCATCGGCCGGCCGCAGCGGTCGCGGCGAACCAGGCGAGTTGGACGGCCGCGGTCAACGCGCCGGCGTTGTCGTCGAACCGGGCCGCCCACGGCGCTGCCGACGGTCCCAACTCGCTCCACAGGACCATCGGCCTTGCATTCGCGTCCGACGCCACCCGCGGCCATACGAGCACCGGGCCCGCATCATCTCGAATGACGGTGGCAGACGACCAGCGGCCGTCGCGGGATCGGCTTGCGGCGAGAATCCGGGTCGCGGTCGCAGAGGACGGTTCCGTCCAGGCCAAGCGGGCATCACTGGCAGCACCGACCGCCAGGGCGGGCTTGGAGGACGAGGCGGCGGACCGATCTATCGGCCATTCAGTGCGCCACGCCGAGCCCGTCCAGGCGGCGAGCCGCGCCCGCTGCGAGGAATCGACGGACTCCGACCAAAGGACGTGCACCGCGTCGCCCGAGATGCCGATCTGCGGTTCGATGACGAAGCCGAAGCCGGCTGCCCGTGGAGCCATCGTCCGGCGCGCAACGCGACCGCCCGCATCGACGCGCGCGGCGATGACCTCCTGTGCGTTGCTGGCGGCCTCGGTCCAGGTCTGCCAGAGCGTCCGATCGGTCGCCGCGGCGCTCGCCGCAGTTCGACGGCGGCGGCGACGGTCGGTGAGGACGATGGGCGATCGGTGTTCGAGTCGCCGCCGTACGCCGCCGGCGCAATGCAAGCGACGGGCACGGTACGAAGGCGGATGAACCGGGTCGCAATGCGCAGTCGTTACGTCAGTGAAAGCGTCGCACAGTTGGAGGCGCGGGCAGCGGCATAGCCAGCGCCGCGCCCGGGCGGCGAGGTGACAGCCCGTGCATCGCACCGCGCGCAGCCGTCGATCCGCCGTTCGGCGACTGGCATCGGCGATCCCTGGGCCGATCAAGAAATCGCGATCATCGTTCCTGCCACGCCGCGTGCAGCTCGGCGATCAACTCGGCCGCGCGCCCCTCGTAGCGCGGCGAGAAGTGAAACGGCACGACCGAGTGCGCGCGCAGCGCGCGCGCGATCGCGCCGGCCTGCCGCGCGGTCAGGTGGTTCTTGCGTTGCGCGTGCGCGAGATCTTCGTGCAGGAACACGCTTTCGATGAACAGCCGATCGACACCGGCCAGCAGCTCGACCAGCGTACGCACGTTCTCTTCCGTGAAGCGCAGGTCGGTCACGTAGCCGATGCGCTGGCCGGGGACGACATCGAGCACGACCTCGCGCAACTCGTCGACACGGCGCACCGCCTCGTGCGCGCCGTCGCGGTCGCGCCATGCCACGCGGATCTCGGTATCGCCCGGGGCGCCGGTCAGCACCGCGTGCTTCAGCTCGCGCAGCCAGGCGCTGATGCCGAAGCCGAGCGCGGCGAGGCGGTCCTTGCCGACCTTCAGATGCGCTTTTTCCTCGACCGCGTACGCCAGGCACGGGATGTCGTGATCGACGAAGCGGCCGCGCACCCGGAACGTCGGCTCGTCGTGCAGCACGTCGCCGGCCGGCGCGAACGCGGCGCACGCTTCGCGCGCGAAACGCGTGGCGCTGGAAAAGCGCGCCCGCCGGCCGCCGCCGTCGGTGCCGATCTCGCGCACGTCGAGCACCAGCGGCACCTCGTAGCGGTGCACGACGTTCCACGTGTATGCGGCCAGCTTGTGCTCGACCTGATCGATGAACTGCGGGCCGCCGAACAGCACCAGCTCCGGCTTGCGTCCGAGCACGACGCGCAGCAGGTGATCGAAGCCCGAGAAGTGGTCCATGTGAGTATGCGTGACGAACACGTGCGACAGCCGCATCAGCTTGCGCGGCGGCAACGCCGAGATGTCGCCGAGGTCGAACAGCAAAGCGCGTCGTTCGTCGCGGAAGTCGACGTACAGCCCCGGGTCGCCGAACGAATCGTTCACCGGGCGCGGTTCGAACAGCAGGCGCATAGGGCGATTCTCGTCCCCTCGGCCGGCGATAAACTTTTTTTCGTTTCGGTGGTCTCTGGCACTCGGGTGCGACGAGTGCTGTAGCGGTGTTTTTGCGCATCTTCTCCCGCTGCCAGTTGAACCGGCGTTTGCGATCATGCAACCTATGCGCGTGACGGAGTAACGAGCGATCCGCGGAGAGAGTCATGAGCGCGACAGCGATGGTCCCCGCCCCGACCCGGCCTGCCATCTCGATTGCCGGTTTCAAGGACGTGTATCAGGTTCCTCGGGTTGAGGAGGCGCTGGCCGAACTGCAGGAACTCGGCGCCAACGCCAACGAGGCGCTGAAAGCCACTTACGTGAAGATGATCAAGGCCGGCGGCCAGCGCTTCACGATCAAGCCCTCCGCGCTGCCCGACATCGACACGCTGATCGAAGAGCTGCCCAATTTCGCCGAGCCGCTGGAGGACATCCGCCGCCAGCTCGTGCTTTCGCTCGCCAGCGACGACGCGTTGGATCTGGAGCCGATGCTGCTGCTCGGCGACCCGGGCATCGGCAAGACGCATTTCGCGCGCCGGCTGGCGAAGCTGCTCGGCACCGGTTACAACTTCATCGGCATGAGCTCGCTGACCGCCGGCTGGATCCTGTCGGGCGCGTCGGCGCAGTGGAAAAACGCCAAGCCCGGCAAGGTCTTCGATGCGCTGGTGTACGGCGATTACGCCAACCCGGTGATCGTCGTCGACGAGATCGACAAGGCGGGCGGCGACCAGCAGTACGACCCGCTCGGCAGTCTGTACACGCTGCTAGAGGCCGACACGGCGGCCGAGTTCATCGACGAGTTCGCCGAAGTGCCGATCGACGCATCCGACGTCGTGTGGGTGGCCACGGCCAACGACGCGCGCGCGATTCCGGAGCCGATCCTGAACCGCATGAACGTGTACACGATCGACGCGCCGGACGCGGAAGGGTCGCGCCGCATCGCCGCCGGCATCTACCGCGAGCTGCGCGACGAGCACGGCTGGGGCAAGCTGTTCCCGCCCGAACTCGCCGCCGAGGCGCTCGACCGGCTGGCGAAACTGAAGCCGCGCGAGATGCGTCGCGTGCTGCTGGCCGCCTTCGGCAACGCCAAGATCGCCGGCCGCAACGAAGTGCTGGCCGAGGACATTTCCGAAGAGCGCGTGGCCCGCAAGCCGCGCATCGGGTTCTAGAACCTATCTCAAAATCCCCGACGGCCGCGTTGCGACGAGAAGCGGGCGGACGCTAGGCGGCGCGCTACCGGCGCGGCTCCGGGCTCTTGGCTGCCGGCTCCCGA